>NZ_JAWQRR010000014.1:0-100886 GCF_033446045.1 Plantactinospora sp. KLBMP9567
GGTGGGCGTGCGCCCCTGCACGTCAACGAGCCGGTTCACGGCTTACGCGGGTGCGCGGGCCGGCGGCCCCGCCCCATGGTGGTGCGGGGCCGCCGGCGGACCTGCGGTCGGCTGTGCGCTTACCGCTGGGATGTACGGAGGCTTCCTCAGCGGACAACCGTCAGCAGGTGGAGTTGGTCTGGGTGAGTAGGCCGAGGCGCCAGGGGAGGCTGTTGTAGTCGCCTCCGGCGTTGGGGTCCATGCCCTGGTAGGCGTAGCGCATGTTGCAGGGGCTGATGGTGAGGGTCTGGTCGACCTGGTCGCGGATCATCTCCCCGTGGCTGATGTCCCGGGTCCAGGCGCCGGCGGGGAAGTTCACGTTGTTGGCGCGGGCGAAGGGGTTGCTCTCGGTGTCGGCCAGTGCCTGCCAGGGGCCGGCGATGGCAGGTGCGGTCCAGGACCGGAACCACCGGCGGCCGTCGCTGCCGATCGCCTCGTGGATCAGGAGGTACTGATTCTGGCCGGCCACCTTGTAGACGTTGGCGGCTTCGAAGAGCCGGTTGCGGTCGGCGTCCTGCATCGTGATCACCGGCTGGTTCATGCCGTTGGGGAAGTTCGCCACCGAGGTCTGTGACCGGTAGAGGTGGCCGTTGTCGTCCGAGGAGAACAGGTGGCAGTTGGCGCTGTCGCAGATGACCCACATGTCGACCCAGTAGCCGTTGCCGATGTTGTCCCGGATGATCTGTGGCATGTCGCTGTAGAAGTGCCGTGGCGCGGTCCAGCCGTTCGGGTTGCTGATGTCCGGGTTGGTGGAGTAGGAGGCGTTACCGGTCTGGTAGACGAGGTACCACAGTCGGTGCGGTGCGTAGTAGAACACCTGTGGTGCGGCCCGGTACCCGGTGCCGAGCGGTGCCTGGTCGAGGTAGTGGAAGCTGGCGTTGTCGGCCTGCGACCAGTCGGTGAAGTTGAGGTAGACGAGGTTGTAGCCCTCGGACTTCGCCGTGCTCGCGAAGACGTGGTACCGGCCGTTGTGGTAGACGACCGAGGGGTCCTTGATCCCGGCGATCTGGCGACCGTCGTTCTTGGGCCCGACCAACACTCCGCTGGAGTTCCACCGGAAGCTGGTGGGCAGGCTTCCGGTGGGCGGGTTCGTGGGCGGGTCGGTCGGCGGGTTCGTGGGCGGGTCGGTCGATGGGTCGGTGACGCCGCCGGTGCAGGTCGTGCCGTTCAGGGCGAACGTCGAGGGTACCGGATTGCTGCCGGTCCACGATCCGTTGAAGCCGAACGACACGCTCGCGCTCGTGGCGATCGCGCCGTTGTAGCCGACGTTCCTCGCGGTGACCTGGGCGCCGCTCTGGGTGACCGACGCGTTCCACGCCTGGGTGACCTGCTGACCCCCGCTGTACGTCCAGGTCAGGGTCCATCCGTTGATCGGGTCACCCAGGTTGGTCACGGTGACATTCGCGCCGAACCCGCCGGACCACTGGGACGATATCGAGTAGTTCACCGAGCAGCCGGCCGCAGCGGCGTGCGCGGGGAGGACCGCTGCCGCTGCGGCGGCAACCATTCCGATGACCGGTACGAGCAACCCTGCTCGTAGTCTGGCTGTCTGACGCACTGAAGACTCCTTACAGTCGCGCTGGTATCCGCCGCGTGTGGTGCACGGGACGGCGGGGCGTGTCCGCGTCGGCTCCGTACCAGCCAGCGGCCGTCGTGCCCGCGATGGGGTCGCGAGCGGTGCGACCGCCGGCGGTGGGTCCGGGGTGCACACGGTGCGCGACCGGCACCGGGCGGGCCCGGCCGCTCGATCGTGATTGGCGTGTCGGGTGACCCGACCGGTGGCGCGTCCGCGCGGCGGTACCGGTGCCTCCCCGGGTGCGGCATGCACCCGTGCCCATGGGTCGACGTCGATGTGAGCGGTAACATATCGCTATCAGGACAGGGACCGCAAGAGGCGATTCCCGGCGTGTCGAATGAACGCAGCCGCGTCGTCCGAAGGATGGACCAGGCGGTCGCCCTCGGATCGCCTCTTCCTGTTTCTGAACGACAGCGAGAAAGTCCGAGAATCCGTCCCGGGATCCCGGATAAGGCGTTCCGCGTTCCGCGTTCTGGTCGGGGTCGTGCCTCGCGACCGGTGGTCGGACAGGTGCGGCCGGTTCTTGACTCGGCCGCCGCCGTCCATCACAGTCAACCACCACACCACGGGCGCGGCGACTGCCAGGTACGCGCTCGGCGTGTGGCGGTTCGACCCGTGCCGCTGCTCGCCGAGCCGTCCCCTGGTCCAGGACGCCGGCCCCGATCCACCACCACCCCGGGTCCTGCGACAGCGATGGGATATGCGAGCTACCCGTACCAACGAGGCGAGCCTGGTCGTCGCCGCGCAGACCGGGGACCGGCAGGCGCTCGGCGAGCTCACCGCCGCCTACCTGCCGATCGTGTACACCCTGGTACGCAGGGCCATGAGCGGCGATCCGGATGTCGACGACGTCGTGCAGGAGACGATGCTCCGCGCCCTGCGCGATCTGCGGATGCTGCGGACGCCGGAGAGCTTCCGGCCCTGGCTGCTAGCGGTCGCGCTGCGCCAGGTAAGCACGCAACTACAGCGGCAGCGCCGTGCCGCCGAGCGGGCCGTACCCCTGGACGAGGTGGCCGCGGAGCCGGACGCCGACGCGGACTTCGAGGATCTGACGTTGCTGCGTCTGGACCTGTCCGACCAGCGCCGGCAGGTGGTACGGGCCAGTCGCTGGCTTGATCCGGCGGACCGGGCCTTGCTGTCGCTGTGGTGGCTGGAGACCGCGGGTAGGTTGAGCAGGGCGGAGCTGGCGGAATCGCTCGGCGTCGGCGCTGCGCACGCCGGGGTGCGCGTCCAGCGGATGCGCCAGCAACTGGAACTGAGCCGGACGCTGGTGGCCGCGTTGGACGCCAGCCCCGGCTGCGACCGTCTCAGGGCTGTGCTGGTCGACTGGGACGGCCGGCCGAGCCCGCTGTGGCGCAAACGTATTACCCGGCACACCCGGTCCTGCCCGATCTGCCAGCGCCGTACCGGGGATCCGGTCGCGCTGGAGCGCCTGCTCGTGGGCCTCGCGCTGGTTCCGGTTCCCGCCGCGCTGGCGGCGGCGCTGGCCGGCAAGAACACGGTGACGGCCGGGGTCGTCGGCGCTTTGTCGACGGCGGCCGTCTCGGGCGGGAGCGGGGTCGGCGGTTCCGCGGCGGTCGGCGCGAGCCTCAAGGCCGGGCTTGTCGGACAGCTCGGTCAGCTGATCGGGGCGCATCCCATCGTGGCGGCGGTCGCCGCCGGTGCCGTCGTCGCCGGTGCCACGGTCACCACGGCAACCTGGCCGGCGCCGGAACCACGGCCCCCCGTGCGCATCGCCGCGCCGCCATCGGCACCTGGCGCCACCGTGCCGTCGTCGGTGCCGGCGGTCGTCGTCGCGCCGACGTCGGCATCGCCCGCGACCACGCCGACTCCCCGGCACCCGAGCCCGGCCGGCGGCACGCCGTCGAGCGTCGAACCCCGGCCGTTTCCGTCCGGGAGCGTGTCGATGGAGTCGGTCAACCAGGTGGGGCTGTTCGCCATCACGACCGACGACCTCGGTGTACTGGCCCGGGTCGGCCCGGACAGCGACGGGACGGCCCGGCAACGTGCGACGTTCGAGGCGGTTCCCGGCCTGGCCGACAGTAGCTGTGTCTCGTTCCGGGCCCAGGACGGGCGGTACCTGCGGCATCTGAACTGGCGGGTGCGGTTGAACGCGGACGTGGGCACCCCGCTGTTCCGGGGGGACGCGACCTTCTGCGTGCGCGAGGGCGTGCTACCGGGTTCCGTGTCACTGGAGTCGTCCAACTACCCCGGCTGGTTCCTGCGCCACCGCAACCTCCAGCTGTGGGTGGACCAGTCGACCGGCACCCCGGGCTTTCGTGCTGACGCCTCCTTCCGGACCCGGCCTCCGCTGGCCGGGTGACCCCCCGCCCTCGCCGTCGGCCTCGCTCCGGGCGGTCACGTCGCCGGCCGTTCGGCGGATGGCCGTGCGGCGGGGTGCGACGGTCGACCGCTCGGCGGCCCCGGCCGCCGTCGCGACCGTCCGGTGCCGCCGCCGATAACAGAAAAACGGTGTGAGATTCGTGATTGTGGTGGATCGGATCCTCTTCGGTGAAAAGTGTTATCGGTCGCCGCGGCCAGAAGTCGGAGTCGTAAGGATCTGTTTGGGTGTGCGGGAGGCCGGTTCGGATGTGTGCATTGACGCCTGCCTCTTGAGGGCGTGAAGCGGTCTCGTAATATCGCGGACGTCTGCCCGAGTGGTTCCATCCATTCCCGCTAGATGTGGTGAGGCGACGGTGCCGGCCCTTGTTAGCGTTAACGCGACCGGTCCGCGTACCCGGGTGCGGGGTGGGCCCGCACCGGCCCCCCGGCGGTGTCCGCGGATACCCGGACGAGATCATTTCCGCTCGACCGGTCGGGCGCGGACATATCGATCGAGGCCTTCCGGATCAACGGGCAGCGTGATCAATTGTTTGGACTACCATCGGCCCCTCCCAACGGAAGGAGTCCATAGTGAAGCGATTGATCGTCGTCGGCGTCGCCGCCATCCTGCCGCTCTGGCCCGGCATCCCGGCGTCCGCCAACGCCACGGCGGCACCGCCGGCCCGGGTAACCTCGCACTACGAAACGGCCACCGGTAACACCGCCGCACGGGACTGCGGCTACAGCGTCGCCCTGTCGAACCAACCTGGCCAGGCGCTCTGGCTCTTCTGTGACACCGTGTTCCTCGACGCGGCGGGTGAGGCCTTCGGTTTCATCGGCGGGACCACGGCCGCCACCGGCCCGTACACCCCAGGGGCGGTGCCGGACCAGTTGAGTGAACTGCCCACCCCGCCCGCCACGCCGGCGGTACCGCCGCGTACCGATGCCCCGCGCCCGTTCCTCCCGACGCCCACCGGGCTGGTGCTCCCGGACGGCAGGCCGTGCGGTACGGCCGGCACCAGCTCGTACGCGGCGTCGTGGCTCAGTGGAGCCACCCGGGGCCCGGCCCGGCTGATCAACGGGTACGACGGCAGTGACCTCGTCGCCCTCACCTACTCCGACGTCTGCGTCCGCGGCAACTGGGTGTGGACGACGCAGGCCTGGGGGATCAGCTTCTACCACCCGGCGAGCAACACGTTCGTGGCGCACCACCGCGTTTTCGCCACCGGCTCCACCGACGACCTTGCGTGGCAGCGGCAGTTCGGCTCGCCGATCTTCGCCGACGACGGGTTCCTCTACGTCTACGCGTTTCACTGCGACGACTCGGGCTTCGGCACGTGCGGCACCGGTCGTACCGTACTGGCCCGCACGCTGTGGCGCGGCGTCGCCGCCTGGTCCCGCCCGCTGGCCTACCGCTACTGGACCACCGACGGCTGGACCAGCGACATCACCGCCGCCGACTCGGTGATGTCCGGGGCCCGGCCGTTCTTCCTCGACGTTCGCGCCTATTCCGACGGGCTGGCCGCCATCGAGCAGACCAGCCTCGGCGGTCACTACCGGATCTGGCGTGCGAGTTCTCCGGCCGGCCCCTGGACCGTCGGCGAAGAGCGACAGATCCCAGACTGCGCGTCGAGTGCCGAATCCTGGTGCTACGCGTTCTTCGGGCATCCGGAGCTAAGTACGGCGAGCCAGCTCATGTTGTCCTATTACGACCCTGACCAGCGACACGTCATGGCGAACGCCGTGTCGTGGTGAGCAGCCGACTGCCCTGGCATCTGCGAAATGTTACATAGCGGGTGCAGATACTCCGCGGCGTCCCGCCCGTGACGGGGAATGCCCAGGTGCCTGGGGATTGAGGAAGATCACCAAAACGGCGAAGGGGCGTCGCCAACTGCTCTTGTCCGATTGATATTGACGCCCATAAAGTGATGGCCAGCTCAGCAGCGGATCTTTGTCCACCTAGTGCGGATCGCCGTTGAAGTAATCACACCATTCGGGGGCATGCGGTGTGTAGTGATGAGCTAGTGGTCGCCATCTGTCCAGGTACCGTCTTCGAACCCAGTCCACGTCTGGTGGCCGCCGTCGGCGCCGGCGGCGGTCTGGGCGTACTCGACCTGGCTGTCGACAACACACGCGGGTTGCGGGCGGTGCGCGAGACCGCGTCGCTCTCCTCCGTACCGTTCGGGATCCGGGTGGCAGCAGGCTGCGAGGCAGCCCTGTCCGATGTGGAGCGGGCGGCCGCTGGCCGGCTCCGCACGGTCGTCGTGGCACCGGACTCACCCTGGCCCGTGGCGGAGGTGGCGGCCCGGCACCGGGTTCTCGTCGAGGTCACCGACCTCGACGAGGCCCGCCGGGCCGCCACGGCCGGCGCGTACGGGCTGATCGTCCGCGGCTCGGAGGCCGGCGGCCGGGTCGGTGAACTCAGTTCGTTCGTCCTGATGCAGCGGATTCTCGCCGACGACACCCTGGACCTGCCGGTCTGGGTGTGCGGCGGCATCGGCCCGCGCACCGCCGCGGCCTGCGTCATCGGCGGTGCCCGCGGCGTGGTGCTGGACAGCCAGCTCGCGCTCATGCCCGAGGCCGACCTGCCGGACGACACCATCGCCGCCATCCGCCGGATGGACGGCTCGGAAACCGTCCTTCGTGGACACACTCGGGGAATGCCCCGACCTGGCACCGACGACCTGCTCCAGGTCGGCCAGGATGGTGGACTGGCGTCGGAGTTCGTCCGCCGCTGGCCGGACGCCGCTGCCGCGGTACGCGGAGTCAGGACGGCGATCCTCGACGCCACCGCCGACGACGCCGCCCCCGATCTGCTGGCCTCCGGGGCGCCGCTGGCCCGCGCGCTCGGCGTGCGGCTCCCGGTGGCACAGGGTCCGATGACCCGGGTCAGCGACGAGGCGCCGTTCGCGGCAGCGGTCGCGGACGGCGGCGGCCTGCCGTTCGTCGCGCTGGCGCTGGCCGACGCGGAACGGTCCCGGCGCCTGCTGCGCGAGACCGCCGCCGCGCTTGGCGACCGTCCCTGGGGGGTCGGCATCCTCGGGTTCGTCCCGGACGAACTGCGGGCGGCGCAGCTCGAGGTGATCCGGGAGATTCGACCGACCTGCGTCATCGTCGCCGGAGGGAGGCCGGCACAGGCGACCGTGCTGGAGGCCGACGGCATCGCGACCTTCCTGCACGTGCCCTCGCCCGGCCTGCTGCGCCAGTTCCTGGCCGCCGGTGCCCGCAGGTTCGTCTTCGAGGGTGCGGAGTGCGGCGGACACGTCGGCCCCCGGGCCAGCTTCCCGCTGTGGGAGGCCCAGCTCACGGTGATCGAGCAGTACCTCGACGCGGGCGGCGACGGCGCCGGGCTGGAGGTGTTCTTCGCCGGCGGCGTGCACGACCCGCGGTCCGCGGCGATGGTCGCGACCATGGCGGCGCCGCTGGCCCGCCGTGGCGTGCGGGTGGGCGTCCTGATGGGTACGGCCTACCTGTTCACCCGCGAGGCGGTCGAGTGCGGCGCGATCCGGCCCGGGTTCCAGCGCGAGGCGTTGGCGGCGACCGGCACCGCCCTGTTGGAGACGGCGCCCGGGCACGCCACCCGGTGCCTGCCCAGCCCGTTCGTGGACGACTTCCACCGGCTCCAGGCCGAGTTGTCCGCCGCCGGAGCCGACAGCCGGCAGGTGTGGCAGCACCTGGAAATGCTCAACGTCGGCCGGCTACGACTCGCCAGCAAGGGCGTCCGCCGCGACGGCGACGACCTGGTGGCGGTCGACGAGCAGACCCAGGCCGCCGAGGGGCTGTTCATGGCCGGCCAGGTCGCCGTGCTGCGCGACGAGCCGACCACCATCGCCGACCTGCACGCCGGGGTGACCGGTGACGCGGCCGCCTTCCACCGCGAGCGGACCCGCACGCTGCGCGCCGGACTCGGTAGCTCGGAGCCGGCCGGGCGGGCACGGCAACCCGCACCGCTGGACATCGCGATCGTCGGCATGGCCTGCGTGTTCCCCGGGTCGCCCGACCTGGCCGGTTTCTGGCGGACGATCCTCGACGCCGAGGACGCGATCACCGAGGTACCCGCACAGCGGTGGGACGTCGACACCTACTACCGGCCCGAGGTTGGCCCCGAGCAGGCCGGCCGGTACACCGTGTCCAAGTGGGGCGGCTTCCTCCGGCCGGTACCCTTCGACGCGATCCGGTACGGCATCCCGCCGGCCGCGCTGGGCAGCATCGACCCGACCCAACTGCTGGCGTTGGAGGTCGCGCACCGGGCCTTGCTCGACGCGGGATACCCGCCGGAGTCGTCCACCGTGGACCGCTCCCGGATCGGGGTGGTCTTCGGTGCCGAGGCCGGCAGCGACATGGGGCACGCGCAGACGCTGCGTACCATGCTCCCCGGCTATCTGGGTGAGGTGCCTGCCGGGCTGGAGGGTCAGCTCCCGACGGTGACCGAGGACTCCTTCCCCGGCGTACTGGCGAACGTCATCGCCGGCCGGGTCGCCAACCGGCTGGACCTGGGCGGGCCGAACCTCACCGTCGACGCCGCCTGCGCATCCTCGCTGGCCGCGCTCGACGCGGCCTGCAAGGAACTGCTGACCGGCGACAGCGACGTGATGGTCTGCGGCGCGGCCGACCTGCACAACGGCATCAACGACTTCCTGATGTTCACCTCGGCCCACGCGCTCTCCCCGACCGGGCACTGCCGCACCTTCGACAGCTCCGGAGACGGGATCGCGTTGGGGGAGGGAGTGGCCTGCGTGGTGCTGCGGCGGCTGGCCGACGCCGAGCGCGACCACGACCGCATCTACGCGGTGATCAAGGGCGTCGGCGCATCGAGCGACGGTCGGGCGCTCGGCCTCACCGCTCCGCGTGCGGAGGGCCAGCGGCGGGCGCTGGACCGGGCGTACCGCAGCGCCGGGGTCGCGCCGAGCCGGGTGGGGCTGGTGGAGGCGCACGGTACCGGCACGGTCGTCGGCGACCGTACCGAGCTGGAGACCCTCACCAGGCTCTTCACGGACGCGGGTGCAGCGGCCGGAGAGTGCGCACTGGGCTCGGTGAAGTCACAGATCGGGCACACCAAGTGCGCCGCCGGTCTGGCCGGCGTGATCAAGGTCGCCCTCTCGCTCCACCACGGAGTCCGTCCGCCCACGATCAACCTGAGCCGGCCCAACCCGGCCTGGCAGCCCGAGCTGAGCCCGTTCGCGTTCTACACCGAGTCGCGTCCATGGCTGGCGGCCCCAGCGGATCGACTGGCCGGGGTGAGCGCCTTCGGCTTCGGCGGCACCAACTACCACGCCGTACTCAGCGGTCACGCCGGCACGGTGCCGCCGCGTCACACCCGGCACGAGTGGCCTGCGGAGCTCTTCTGCTTCCGCGGCGCAGACCGGTCCGCGGCACACCGTTCGGTGTCGGCACTGGCGGGCGAGCTGGCCGCGCCGCGGGTACCCGCCGTCCGGCTGCGCGACCTGGCCGCCCGGCTGGCCCGGGAGTCCGACTGCCGGCGCGGGCCGGTCCAGGTCGCGGTCGTCGCCCGTGACCTGGACGAGCTGGCGACCCTGCTGCGGCGTGCGCTGGCCGGTGAGCACGACCCGAGGAGCGGCCTGGTCCAGCCGTCCCGACCGCCCACCGGAGGCACGCTGGCCTTCCTGTTTCCCGGGCAGGGCAGCCAGCGGCCGGGTGCGTTGGCCGACCTGTTCGTGAGCTTTCCCGAGCTACGGCGCTACCTTCACCTCGGCGGAGAGCTGTCCCGGCTGCTCTGCCCGCCCAGCGCGTTCGGCGAGCCGGCCCGGCGCGAGCTCTCGGACCGGGTCCGGGACACCCGTGCCGCGCAGCCGATCCTCGGCATCTGCGGTCTCGCCGTCGACCATCTGCTACGCCGGCTCGGCGTCCAGCCGGACGCCGCCGCCGGGCACAGCTACGGCGAGCTGGTCGCGCTCTGCGTGGCCGGCGCCTTCGACGAGCAGACCCTGCTGGACCTCAGCCGGGAGCGGGCGGACGCCATCCTGGCTGCCGCCGGTGCCGACCCGGGCACGATGGCCGCGGTCGCGGGGACCGCCCGGCAGGTCGGCGACATACTCGCCGACGGTGCCGTCGACGACGTGGTCGTGGCCAACCACAACGCGCCGGACCAGGTCGTGATCTCCGGACCCGGCCCGGCCATCCAGGCCGCGGTCGCGACGTTGACCGATGCCGGACTGTCGGCCCGGGGTCTCCAGGTCGGGTGCGCGTTCCACAGTCCGCTGGTCGCCGGGGCCGGCCAGCGGCTGGCCGAGGTGCTGGCCCGGACCCCGGTGGCGAGGCCGGCGATTCCGGTCTGGGCCAACCGGACCGCCGGGCGCTACCCGGACGACCCCGACGGGATCCGGCGCGAACTGTCCGCGCAGGTCGGCGCGTCGGTGCGGTTCGTGGACCAGATCGAGGCGATGTACGCCAGCGGGGTGCGGACCTTCGTCGAGACCGGTCCGGGTCAGGCGCTCACCCGGCTGGTCGGTGCGGTGCTGGGCGACCGCCCGCACCTGGCCGTCGCGTGTGACGGTGCGCCAGGTGCGGGGCTGCGGGCTTTCCTGCTCGCGCTCGCCGAGCTGGCCTGTGCGGGCGTACCGGTGCAGACCGGCTGGCTGTTCCGGGGGCGGGACGCGGACGGTGTCCCGGAGCACGGGTCCCCGGCCCGGCCGATCTGGACGGTCGACGGTCAGCTCGTCCGGGACGCCAACGGCGACTGCCTGCCCGGTGGCATGAGACCACCCCGACGCGTCGAGGAGTTGCAGATGACCACAGCGGCTGGCGGACGGGACGATCTGGTCGCCGAATATCTCAGGACGGCCCGCGAGCTGATCGCCTCGCAGCGCGACGTCATGCTCGCGTACCTCTCGGACGGGGCGCCGGGGAACACCGGCCGGCTGGTCTGGCAGCCCGCCCAGGCGGAGCTGGCGGCATCGCCGGCGGTCGCCGTACCGGCGCCGACCGAACCCGCACCGGAGCCGCTCGAGGCGGCACCCCCGGTCGAGCTGGACTTCCAGGGAGCAGTGCTCGCGGTCATCAGCGAACGCACCGGCTACCCGGTCGACCTGGTCGGCCTCGACCTCGACCTGGAGGCCGACCTGAGCATCGACTCGATCAAGCGCGCCGAGGTCGCCGGAGAGGTCGCCACCCGGCTGCGGCTGCCGGTGGCCGGCGGTGACCAGGCCGCGCTCGAGGACCTGGTCAAGGCGCGCACGGTCCGCGCCATGGTGGAGTGGTTGACCGAGAAGGTCGCCGCCACCGCACCGGCGGGTGGCCCGTCCCTGCGGGCGCCGGAACCACCGGCGTCGCCGCGCTCCCCGCAGGCGGCGGAGCGGACCGGCCCCGACCATCCGATCGCGGCGCCGACCCGGATGGTGGCCCGCCGGCTGGCCCTGACGGAACCGGCGGGGGCGGCGGACAGCGACCTGTCGGGCGCTACCTTCCTGGTCACCGGTGCCGGGCCGGTACCGGACCGGGTGGTGGAATTGCTCCGCGAGCGTGGTGCGACCGCGCGGACCGCAACGCTGGAGGAGGACCGGCCGCTCCCGGCGGACGAGCTGGCTGCGGCCGGCAAGCTGGACGGGCTGGTCGTGCTCGACGGCCTGACCACCGCCGGGTGGCAGTTGCTGCCGGCGGTCTTCCCGCTGGTCAAGCAGGCCCTGGCCGCCGGTCCCCGCTGGCTGCTGGCCGCCGCCGCGGCCGGCGGGACCCGGGCCGACGGCCTGCCGGGTCTGTTCCGGACGATCAACCGGGAGTACCCGGCGGTGTCGGCGCGGCTGGTAGAGATGGACGGCTCGGCGCCGGCCGAGCGGCTCGCCGCCGAACTGGTCGAGGAGATCCTGCTCGGCGGGCAGGTGCCGGTGGTCTGCCGGGACGACGGCGCCCGGTACACCGTGGACCTGGTCGGGGAACCACTGCCCGGCCCGTCCGGCGGGGGCGCCGGGCCGGCGGCCGACGGGGTGGCGGAGGCGCGGGCGCTCGGTCTCGGCAGCGACTCGGTGGTGGTCCTGATCGGCGGTGCGCAGGGCATCACGGCGTCGTTCGCCCGGCTGCTCGCGTCCGCCACCCGCTGCCACCTCCAGTTGGTCGGCCGCACCTCGCCGCCGGACCATCCCGAGGAGCCCGACACGGCCGGCGCCGCCGACCTCGCCGGGGTACGTGCGGCGCTGTCCCGGCGCGGCCTGCGCTCACCGGCCGAGATCGACCGGATGGCGCAGGGCATCATCACCGGACGCGAGGTCGAGGCCACCGTCCGCGAACTGCGTGATCTCGGCAGCGAGGTGCGCTACCACACCCTGGACGTGCGTGACCAGGAGGCGACCCACCGGCTGCTGAAGGAGATCCAGAGCGAGTACGGCCGGATCGACGGCGTGGTCTTCGCCGCCGGGATCATCGAGGACAAGCTGCTGGCGGACAAGTCCCCGGAGTCTTTCGCCCGCGTGTTCGGCACCAAGGTGGACGGTGTGCACGGTGTGCTGGAGGCCCTGGAGGACCTGCCCCGGGCGCCCCGGTTCGTGGCCCTCTACGGCAGCATCGCCGCGGCCTTCGGCAGTCGCGGCCAGGGCGACTACGCGGCCGCGAACGACGCGATGGCCACGGCCGGCGGGCGGTGGGCGGCCCGTACCGGCATCCGCTGCCTGACCGTGCACTGGGGACCGTGGGCGCCGGTGGCGGGGCACCGTGGCATGGTGACGGCCGAGCTGAGCCAGGAGTACGCCCGCCGCGGCATCGCGCTGATCGACCGCGAGGAGGGCGTGCTCAGCCTGCTGCGCGAGCTGGCCTGGGGCGACGCCACCGTCGGCTCGGTCGTCTACACCGCCTCGGGCTGGTAGCCGTGACCGGGCCGATCGCCATCGTCGGGATGGCCGTGCTGATGCCCCGGGCGCGGACCCTGGAGGACTACTGGCGCAACCTGGTCGACGGGGTGGACGCCATCACCGACGTGCCGACGAACAAGTGGGACGCGGAGTTCTTCGACCCCGACCAGGCGCACCGGCCGGACCGGCTGTACTGCCGGCGCGGCGGGTTCGTCGACGAACTCGCCACGTTCGAGCCGCTGCGCTACGGCCTCATGCCCGCGTCGGTCCCGGACATCGAACCGGACCAGTTGATCGCGCTGGACGTCGCCGCCGCGGCGATCGAGGATGCCGGCGGGTTCGACCGGCTCCCCGACGGCGACCGGGTCGGGGTGATTCTCGGCCGAGGTGGCATCCTCAGCCCGGCACAGGCCCGCTACGCCCAGCGGGTACGGATGTCCAGCCAGGTGACCCTGGCACTCCGTGAGCTGCTGCCCGACCTGGAGCCCGGCCGGCTGGACCTGGTGCGGCAGCTCTTCGACGAGCGGCTCGGGCCGCACCAGCCGGAGGGCACGATCGGGCTCGTCCCCAACCTGACCGCGTCGCGGATCGCCAACCGGTTCAACTTCCGTGGCGCCGCGTACACCCTCGACGCCGCCTGTGCCTCCTCGCTGATCGCGGTGGACCAGGCGATCGGCGAGCTGTACCGCGGGCGGCTGGACGTGGTGCTGGCCGGCGGTGTGCACCACGTGCACGACATCAGTTTCTGGTCGGTTTTCAGCCAGCTCCGGGCGCTGTCCCGGCGCGGCGAGATCCGGCCGTTCGACCGGGACGCCGACGGGCTCCTGATCGGCGAGGGCACCGGCATCGTGGTGCTCAAGCGGATGGCCGACGCGGTCCGGGACGGTGACCGGGTCTACGCCGTGGTCAGGGGCATCGGGGTGTCCAGCGACGGCCGGTCGGCCAGCATGTTCAACCCGGCCACCTCCGGCCAGGTACTCGCCATCCGGCGGGCCTGGCAGGCGGCCGGGCTGGACCCGACCGCTTCGGACGCGCTGGCGATGCTGGAGGCGCACGGCACGGGTACTCCGACCGGCGACGCGGCGGAACTGGCCACCGTGGCCGAGGTGTTCGGCCCGGACCGGGGCGGAACCCGGCCGGTGATCGGATCCGTGAAATCGATGATCGGCCACACCATGCCGGCCGCCGGGGTCGCCGGGCTGGTCAAGGCGGTGCTGGCCGTACACCGTGGCGTGCTGCTGCCCACGCTGCACTGCGACCGTCCCCGGCCCGAGCTGGAACGGACGCGGTTCCGGCCGCTGCCGACGGCGGCTCCGTGGGAGGGCACCGGCCCGCGCCGGGCCGGCGTGAACGCGTTCGGCTTCGGCGGCATCAACGCGCACATCATCGTCGAGCAACCACCGGACCCGCCGCTGCGGCGCCGCACGTCCCCGGCCACGGTGACCGTCGAGGAGCCGGAGCAGGTACTCCGGCTGGCCGCACCCGACCCGGCGGCGCTGCGCCGGCTGCTCGACGCCGACGACGCCGGGGTCCGCGCCCTGGCCGCCGCCGGCCCCGCCGGGCAGCGGTGCCGGATCGGGATCGTCGGCCCCACGGCCGACCGGCTCGGCACCGCCCGGCGCGCGGTCGCGCTGGGCCGGGCGTGGCGTGGCGGTCGCGACGTCTGGTTCAGTCCGGAACCGCTGCTGTCCGGCCCGACCCCGGGGCAGCTCGCGTTCGTCTTCCCCGGCCTGGAGGCGGAGTTCACCCCTCGGGTGGACGACGTGGCGGCACACTTCGGTCTCCCCGACCGGGACTGGTCGGTACCGGATCTCGGCCAGCACGGGGTCTGCGTGATCGAGGTGGGCCGGCTGCTCGACGCGGCCCTGCGGCGCGTCGGCGTGGTACCCGACGCGGTCGCCGGGCACAGCCTGGGCGAGTGGGCGGCGGCGGCGACCACCGGGCAGATGAGCACCGCGTCCGTCGAGGAGTTCCTGGCCCTGTTCAACGCCGACGCGGTCGAGCTGGCCGACTACCTCTTCGCGTACGTCGGTGCCGGCGTCGAGCAGGTGGAACCGCTGCTCCGCGACTACCCGGGCGTACGGATCTCGCACGACAACGCGCCCAGCCAGTGCGTGGTCAACGGGCCGGAGGCGCAGGTGCAGCGGCTCGTCGCCGAGCTGCGCCGTAACCACGTCATCTGCCAGCCACTGCCGTTCCGGTCGGCGTTCCACACCCCGGCGTTCGCGCCCGGACTGGAGGCGATCGGCGCGGCGTTGCGCCGCTGGGAGGTGGGTACCCCGTCCCGCCCGGTCTGGTCGGCGACCATCGCCGCGCCGTACCCGTCGGATCCGGCCGAGGTGTCGGCGCTGTTCACCCGACACATGATCGAACCGGTCCGGTTCCGGGCCACCGTCGAGGCCATGCACGACGCCGGAATCCGGGTCTTCCTACAGGTCGGAGTCGGACAACTCAGCTCGGTCATCGCGGAGAACCTGCGCGGGCGCGATCACCTCGCGATGCCGGTCAACGTGCCGGCCCGGACCGGGCTGGCCCAGCTCCGCCGGGTGGCCACCGCGCTGTGGGTGGAGGGCGCCGACCCGGATCTGACCGCGCTCCCGTCCGCGCCGGCAGGCTCCGCGTCCGGTACCCGGCCGACCCCGCCCGCCCCCGGTGCCGGGCCGGCGGCGGGCAACCCGCCGGTACGTCGCGGCGCGCCGGTCCGGCTCGACCTCGGCGGACCGCTGGTGCGGCTCGGCCCCGCCGCGAACGGCCTGCTGGGCGTCGCCGGACACCGCACCGGGCAGGTCGGTGCCTCCGACGACAGCGCCGCCACGTCCGGCGGGGCGGACGTGCTCAGCACCCTCGAACGGCTGGCCGGGGGTTCGAGCGCCGCCGCCGAGCTGGCCGCGCTGCTGAAGGACACGGCACACAGTGCGGTCAGCGTCCTGGACGCCGCGAGCCGGACATCGTCGTACCGGGAGACCCTCCGGGTGTCCCTGGACGACATGCCGTACCTGCGACACCACTGCTTCTTCGTCCAGCCCGACGACTGGCCGCACCCGGAGGACCGTTGGCCGGTCGTACCGGCGACCACCGTCGTGCAGCACATGATGGACGCGGTGGAGCGGGCGGCGCCCGGCGTACGAGCGGTCGCGGTCCGCGACGCCCGATTCCACCGCTGGGTGATCGCCGCACCCCCGCAGGACGTCGAGGTCACCGTCCAGCCGGACGGCCCCGGCCGGTACGCGGTCTCGTTCGGCGCGTTCGCCAGGGCCGTGGTGGAGGTGGCCGACGGTTATCCCACGGACCCGCCCCCGCCGCTGCGCCACGACCCGGGCACCGAACGGCCGCCCACGGTCAGCGCCGCGCAGATGTACGCCGAGCGGCTGATGTTCCACGGGCCGATGTTCCAGGGCGTCAGCGAGGTGCACGCGCTCGGCGACATGCACGTGCGGGGCGTGGTGACCACCCCGTCGCCGCCCGGCGCGCTGCTGGACAACGCGCTCCAGCTCATCGGCAACTGGCTGATCACCACCCAGCCGTGGCGCACCGTGGCGCTGCCGGTGGCGCTGGGCCGGGTCCGGTTCTTCGGCCCACCGCCGCCGGCCGGAAAGGCGTTCACCTGCGTCGCCCGGGTCCGCTCCATCGACGACACCCAGCTCGTGGCGGACACCCAGCTCGTCGACGGCGACCGGGTCTACGCCGTGATCGAGGGCGCGGTCGACCGGCGCTTCGACAGCCACCCCTCGGCCCGCCCGGCGGAGCGCTTCCCGGAGCGGTACCCGATGTCGCAGCGGCAGCCGGAGGGCTGGGCCATGGCCTTCGACGCCTGGACCGACCCGGTGACGCTCGCGATGGCCGCCCGCGGCATTCTCGGCGGCGCCGCGTACGCCGAGTTCGAGCGGCAGCCCCCCGCGACCCGTAAGCGCTGGCTGCTCGGCCGGATCGCGGCCAAGGACGCGGTCCGGTTCCGCCTGTGGGAGGACGGCCACGTCGACGTGTACCCGATCGAGCTGACCGTCCGCGACGAGCCGGACGGGCGGTCCTGGGTGGACCCGCGACCGGGCCGGGGCATGCCCGAGTGCGACGTGTCGCTGGCGCACTGCGCCGAGATGGCGGTGGCGATCGCCCGGCCACGCGCCGGGACGGCATCACCCGGCGGCCCGGGGCTGGGCATCGACGTCGCCGAGATCGTCGAGCCGCCGCAGGGTACCGCCGGGTTCGACGAGGCAGAGTCCGCGCTGCGGGAGGCCGTGGTGGCGACGGGGGACCGGGCCACCTGGCTGGCCCGGGCCCGGACGGCCAAGGAGGCGGTGGCCAGGGCGGAGGGTACCGGTCCGGACGGCACCGCGGACCGGTGCACCGTCGTGGCGGCCACGCCCGACGAGACCACGATCGCCGTCTCGGGCCGCACCTACCGGGTCGGCCACCGGACGGTGACCAACCCCGACGACCTTCCGGCGCGGCGCTACGTCGTGAGCTGGACCTGGGGGCCGGTGTCGGGATGACGGACGAGCCAACGACAGGGGGGAGTACCCGATGATGCCGGCACAGGTCGCCATCCTCGCCGAGGTCACGGACATGCTGCGCGCCGTCCGCGACGACATCGACGCCGACGTCACCATGGACACCACGTTCCGGGAGGACCTCGGCATCGAGAGCATCGAGATCGTCGCACTCGCCGGCCGGCTGCAGGCCCGGTACGGCAACGCGGTGAACCTGGCCCAGTTCGTCGCCGGCCTGGACCTCGCCTCAATCCGCGACCTGCGGGTCGGTGAACTCGTCGACTACATCGCGGCGGCCCTCGACCGGCCGGTACGCACATGACCACCCTGCGGGTGAACGGCATCTCCCTGCACGTCCAGGTGCTGGCGCCGGTGGCCGAGCGGGCTGCCCCGGCGGTGCTGGTGCACGGCCTGGGCGTCGACACGCTGGCCAGTTGGTACTTCACCCTGGCCGGGGCGGTCAACGACACCGGACGCAGGGTGGTGATGTACGACCTGCGGGGACACGGCCGCAGCGAGCGTCCGGCGACCGGGTACCGGCTCGACGACTTCGTCGACGACCTGGCCGGCCTGCTGGCGGCGCTCGGCGTCATCGGCCCGGTCTGCCTGCTGGGCAACTCCTTCGGCGGGACGGTCGCGTTCGGGTACGCGCTGCGGCACCCGGACCGGGTCAGCGGGATCGTCGCGATCGAGTCGGCACCACCGGTCGAGGAGTGGCTGTCGCGGGCCCGCCGCAGGCTGGAGCTGCCCGCCGGCCGCGAGCGGTACGGCGCCTCGACGCTCGCCGCCGACCTTGGCAGCAGCCGGCCGGCCGATCCGGCGGAGCTGGCCCGGATCACCTGCCCGGTCCTCTGCGTGTACGGCGCGGAGTCCGGTCTCGCCGCAGCCCTGCCGTGGATCCGGAACTGGCTGCCGCAGGCACGCATCGCGGTGGTGCCCGGGCAGCGACACACCGTCCTCGTCGACGCGCCCGCAGCGGTACGCGAGCTCGTCCTGCCCTGGTTGGACACCCTGGAGGGGAGGCATCCGGATGACCGCACCGATCTCGGGGCGCTGGATCATCATCAGCAACGGCCGCTGCGGCTCGACACTGCTCTCTGACCTGATCGCCGATCATCCCGACACGCTGTCGGTGCAGGAGTTCTTCATGTCGACCGTACCGGCGACGAAGAGCGACGCGGTGCTCGCCGGTGCCGAGTACTGGGCGCTGCTGAGCAGCCCCAAGCCGGACCTGGCCGCGCTGTTCCGGATCGGCCTGCTGCCCCGCGAGGTGCGGTACCCGGCGGACGGCCGCTGGGCCGGCGAGCTGACCGCGCTGCCGGGCATCCTGGCGGTGACCCTGTCGAAGATCTCCGACGACCCGGACGCGCTGTTCGACGCGCTGGCCGCGCGGGTGCCGGGCTTTCCGCGCCAGCCGGTGGGGCGGCACCACGAGATGTTCCTCGACCTGCTGACCGTGCTCACCGGACGGCGGCGCTGGGTCGAGCGCTCCGGCGGCTCCAGCTATCTGGCGCCGTACCTGCTGCGGGCCTTCCCGGACGCGGGGTTCGTCTATCTGACCCGCAACACGCCCGACACGGCGCGGTCGATGAGCCGCCACTCGTCGTTCCAGATGATCCAGCTCCGGGCGGAGTTCCTGGGCCGCTGCGGGGTCGACCCGTTCTATGCCGAGCCGGAGGCGGTGCCGGCGGATCTCGCGCCGCTGCTCCCCGACCGGCTGACCGCCGCCGCACTACGGGAGCGGGGTCAGGACGTGCGCCGCTACCTCTGGCTGTGCGCGTTCCTGACCAACCAGGTGGAGCAGGCCCTCGCCGACGTCGCGCCCCGACGGTTGCTCACCATGCGGTACGAGGACCTGGTCGCCCGACCGGTCGAGGAACTGGGCCGGCTGGGCCGGTTCCTGGAGTTCGCGGACTGGGCCGGTTGGGCGGACGTCGCCTCGGAACGGGTCGTTGCGCCGGCACCCGGCACCCGCCATCAGATCGAGGGAGGAGCAACGGTCTCATGAACATCCGTCGCAGATATCCGACCCGACGACACCGGCTCGGCGCGGTGCTGGCCGTGCTGTTGCTGACACTGCCGTTCACCGCCACCCCGGCCACGGCCACCCCGGCCACGGCCGAGCCCGAGGCGGGGCAGCGCGCCTCCGTGACGAGCACGCTGCCGTACCAACTCGTCGCCAAGGCGCGCCCGGACGAGTGCTTCAACGGGATCGGCGTGGTCTATCCGGCCGGGCCGCCGTGCGCACAGGGACAGCCGAAGGTCAACCAGGCGTACGTCTGGGGGCTGGCCCAGGTCGGCACCCGGGTGTGGTTCGGCACCGGCGCGAACGTGCACTGCGTGGTGCAGGGCGCCACGCTCGGCGAGCCGCAACCCGTCGCGATCCCGGACTACGTCTGCGAGTACGGGGAGAGCCAGATCGTCAAGCAGAACCCGATCGTGCCGGCGGCCGTCGGCGACCAGCGCCGGCCGGAGGTGTTCTACTTCGACCAGTCGACCCGCACCGTGGTGCGCAAGACCACCGACATCGAGAACGCGTCCGCCGCCGACCAGCTCCGGCTGCGGGCGACGCTCGGACTGCGGGCCGGTGGCGCCTTCAACAACGTGGTGCTCTTCGGCGGCCCCGGGCTCAACAACAGCATCAACCTGTTTGCGTTCAACGGCACCACGGGGGCCTTCCTCGGGTCGACGAACCTCACCGCGTACGGCAACATCCGCCACTTCGTGGCGGCCGAGGGCGCCCTCTACGCGGGCGTCGGAATCGGGCGCAACGGCGAGGACGGCGGCCAGGTGCTGCGGTGGACCGGCAGCCTGACCAACCCGTTCAGCTTCGTGACCGTGGCGAACCTGCCGGCGCAGGCGGCCGACCTCACCTACTTCAAGGGCCGGATCTACGTCAGTTCGTGGTCGACCGCGCTGGCCAGTACCCCGCAGCAGACGGCCGGTCTGTGGATGAGCCCGCTGCTGGCCGACGGCCAGCCGGGGCTGGTCGTCGGCGACGCGGGCAGTTGGCGGCAGGTCTGGCACGCGCGGATGTACGAGCCGGACCCGGTGATCGCCGGTACCTACGGCCTCGGTGGCCTGGCCGCGTTCGGCGACTACCTCTACTGGGGCACCATGCACGTGCCGCTGAAGTCGGCGTTCGCGCTGCGGTTGCGGTACCCGCCGCCGAACGACGAGGCCACCTGCCAGCTCCTCAAGAGTTCGTTGCGGGCCGCCGTCGTGTTCCGGGGACGGAACTTCGGTGCCACGAACCAGCAGGTCGACCTGCTCTACGGCGCCTCGGAGCTGTCGACGTACGACCCGGCCGCGAACGCCGGCGTGGGCGGTTGGGTGAACAGGCCGACCAACTACACCCCGCTGTACGGCTCGCAGGGCATCGGCAACGGGTACAACAACTACCTCTGGAAGATGACCGTGGCCGGCGGCAAACTGTTCATCGGCACGATGGACTGGAGTTACCTGCTCAAGGGACGACTCGGCAGCGGCCGGTGCGGCCACGACATGGGGGAGTACAACGACTACGGCGGCGACCTGTGGATGTTCAGCACCCCGGACGGGCCGGGGACGCCGGTCGACACGGTCGGGGTCGGCAACTACCTCAACTACGGGATCCGCAACATGCTCGCCGACGGGTCCAGGCTGTATCTGGGGATGGCCAACCCGATGAATCTGCGCACCGACCCCAACGACGCCGTTCCGGAAGGCGGTTGGGAACTGATCGAGATGACCGTCGGATAGGGCGGGACCGGCATGGTCGGCCGACCGGCATGGCACCGGCGGGTCCGGTCCGTGCTGCCCCCGGTGCTCGTCGCGCTGCTGTTGGCCGGCGGCTGCTGGTCGGCGGACCCGCCCCGCCGGCCCGGCGGATCCCCGCCGGCACCGTCCGGCGGGGCGGCGCTGGCGGGCCTGCCCGCCGGCACCAGCGAGCACACCCTCACCGTGGACGGCCGGCGGCGCACCTTCCGGGTGTACCGGCCGGCCACCCTTGCCCGGTCCGCCCCGGCACCGCTCGTGGTGATGCTGCACGGCGCCCTGGGCAGCGGTAGCCAGGCGCAGTCGTCGTACGGCTGGAACGCCGAGGCGGACCGCGGGGGTTTCCTCGTCGCGTACCCGGACGGGATACGGCGGGCCTGGGCGGTCAGTCCCGGCTGCTGCGGCCCGCCCGCCCGGTCCAACGTGGACGACGTCGGGTTCGTCGAGCGGACGGTGTCGGCGATCGCCTCCAGGACGCCGGTCGACCCGGCCCGGATCTACGCCACCGGGATCTCCAACGGCGGAATGCTCGCGTACCGCCTAGGTTGCGACACGACCCTGTTCGCGGCGATCGGGGTAACCTCGGCCACCCTGTTGGGCCCGTGTCCGGCGCCGGCGCCGACGTCGGTCATCCACCTCCACGGCACGGCGGACCGCACCGTCCCCTACGGTGGCGGGCCGGGCCGGCGGGACAACGGCGGCCAGGGGGCGATGCCGGCCGACACCGCCGGCCCGGCAGTACCGGCGCTGATCGACATCTGGCGGCGGGCAGCCGGCTGCGGCGCAGCTACGGTCAGCGTCGCGGGCGCCGTGACGACCTCGGCCGCCACCTGTCCGGAGGGGCGAGGGGTCACCCTGGTCACCATCGCCGGGGCTGGCCACCAGTGGCCGGGCCAGCCGGGGCCGGACGGCGCGGCGGCACGGGCGCTGCTCGACCCGCCGTCACCGGCACTGGACGGTACGGCGGTGATCTGGGCGTTCTTCAGTGCCCATCCCGGACGTTGAACAGCGCCGCCCGCCGCGGAGGCCGTGCCGCGCCATGGATCATGCGGACGGGCGCGGGACGTCGTGGAGCAGGTGCGTCACACGGTCACCCTGGACGACGTGGGCGGGGTTGTCGAGGGGGATGACGTCATGCCGAGAAGCGGACGCGTGGACTGCGTACGAGGGCGTCATCGCGGATCTGACTTTGGAGCAGATCGCGCGTCACGGGCGGATTTCGCGCGGTTGAGGGAAGTCCCAGCGGGGCGGTCCAGCACGGCGACGCGGATCACGAGCGGACCCCGGCGGCCCAGCGCCCACACGGTGAGCGCGCAGCAACAGAGCGCCGCTCCCGCGATCGTGACCGCTGTCCAGCCGCCTGCGGACCAGAGCGCGGTCGCGGCGGCGGAGCCGATCGCAGCGCCGATGAAGTTGCCGGTGCCCAGCGCCGTGTTGAGCCGGCTGCGGGCCTCGTGGGAGAGGGCGAACAGCCGCGCCCGGTTGAGGAGGGCCTGCCCCTGGAGGGCTATATCGATCATGATGATCACGATGACGACGAGCACGACAGACCGGCCGGCGAACGCCGCGCCGACGAAGGCGCCGAGGGCCAGTATCCATGCCGCGCCGGTGGCCGGGAGCGACCAACCGCGGTCGTGCAGCCGACCGGCATGCTGGACAGCGAGGGCACCGGCGAGGCCGGCCAACCCGAACAACCCGATCACCGGCACCGGGTACCGGAACGGCGGACCGCTGAGCAGGAACGTCAACGCCGTCCAGAACAACGAGAACACGGCGAACCCGATGGCCGCGAGGACCAGTGTCCACCGGGCCGCCCGCTCACGCATGACCACCGCGCCGACCGACGCGATCAGCGCCGGGTACGACATGCGCGTCCGCGGTGCCAGCGGTGGGATCGCGCGGTACAGCAGGACCGCGAGCAGGACGGCGACGACCGCGGCGAGGGCGAAGATCGTACGCCAGCCGGCGGCACCGGCGACGAACCCACTGATGGTACGGGAGGCCAGGATGCCGGTGAGGGTCCCGGACCCGACGGCGCCGACGACTCGGCCACGTCGGGCTTCGTCGGCGAGGTCCCCGGCGAGCGGTGTGAGGACCTGCCCGGAAATCGTCGTCACGCCGAGCACGCCGAGCGCGAGGAGGAGTAGCCCGATCGATGGCGCCAGCGCGCACAGCAGCAGCGCGGCGGCCGACGTCAGCAGCATCACCGGGACGAACCGGCGGCGGTCGACGACGTCGCCGAGCGGCACGAGCAGCAGCACGCCGACGGCGTACCCGAGCTGCGTCGCGGTGACGAGCCAGCCAGCCGTCGCGGTCGTGGCACGTAGATCGCCTGCGATGAAGCCGAGCAGCGGCTGCGCCCAGTACAGGTTCCCGATGGCCGCGCCCGCCGCCACCGCGAACAGGAACGTCAGCCGGCGGCTCATCTTCGACGGCGGTACCGCTCGGGGTGCTGCCACCCTGCCACGCTAAGGCGCGGGATCAAGGCGTCGACCCGGCGGCAAGACGGCCTTACCGCTGCGCTTGACCCTCACGTGGCGTCATGCCGCATTGTCGGTGACGTGGAAGAGCACCTGACCGTGGGACGCGTGGCGGAGTTGGCCGACGTGAGCGTCCGCACGCTGCATCACTACGACGAGATTGGCCTCGTGCAGCCGTCCGCGCGGACCGCGGCCGGATACCGGGCCTACTCCGCGGGTGACGTGCAGCGACTGCGGGAGGTGCTCGCCTACCGGCGGCTGGGTTTCGGATTGCGCGAGATCGCGGATCTGGTGGACGACCCGACCACCGACGCGGTCGCACATCTGCACCGGCTGCGCGGCCTGCTGCTGGAACAGCGCGACCGCGCTGCCGCCATGGTGACGGCCATAGACAGGGAACTGGAGGCACGGGCAATGGGGATCAGGACGACGCCGGAGGAACAACTCAAGGTGTTCGGCGCGCAGTTGTACGAAGCCATCGGGTCCGCATACCCGGCGACGCGGCGCACCGAGCCGCGGATCGCCGCGCGCGTCTGGGATGCGCTGGGCGACGCCCGGACGGTACTGAACGTCGGGGCTGGCACCGGCTCCTACGAGCCCCCCGACCGCGATGTCACGGCGGTGGAACCGTCGGCGGTCATGCGGGCACAGCGTCCCGCGGGCGCGGCGCCGTGCGTGGCCGCCGCTGCGGAGAGCCTCCCGTTCGAGGACCAGTCCTTCGACGCCGCGGTGGCCTTCAGCACCGTGCATCACTGGCACGACCCGATCGCCGGGCTGCGCGAGATGCGGCGCGTGGCCCGCCGCGTGGTGGTGTTCACACACGACGCCAGTAACGCCGGCTGGCGTCACCGGTTCTGGCTCACCCGCGACTACCTGCCCGAGGTTGCCGGCCTGGTCGCCGGCCGGCCCTCGGTGGACCAACTGGCCCGCGCGATCGGGGCCCGCATGGAGCCGGTGCTCATCCCGTGGGACTGCGCTGACGGCTTCTTCGAGGCCTACTGGCGTCGGCCCGAGGCGTACCTGCAGGAACATGTGCGTCGCGCGGTATCGGTATGGACCAGAGTCGGACCGGAGGCCGAGCAGCGGGCGATAAGCACGCTCCGCCAAGACCTTTCCTCAGGCCGGTGGGCCGAGCGTAACCGCGAACTCGCCGCCCTCGACGCGGCAGAGCTCGGTCTCCGTCTCCTCGTAGCCTGACCACCGTGCGATAACGCCGTCAAGCGGTGCCTGAGCTGCGGTGGCCCCCGGACCCGCGGTCCCGGCCGACACCAGTCGGCCCCGGCTGCCTGCTGTCGTGGGTAGGCGAGATCACTCAACGGGCTGCGGTCACGTGGTGAGGATGACGAGCTGCCGGGTCGCCCGGGTCATCGCGACGTAGCGGTCGACCGCTCCCTCGATACCGTCACCGAATCTCTCCGGGTCGATGAGGACGACCAGGTCGAACTCGAGACCCTTGGCGAGTTCCGGGGTCAGCGACCGGACCCGGGCCGTGTCACGGAATGCCGGGTCGCCGATGACACAGGCGATCCCTTCGGCGTGCGCGGCGAGCCAGGTGTCGAGGATCGGGGTCAGCTCCGAGGCGGAGCTGTGCACGACCGGGATGCCGCTGGTGCGGATCGAGGTCGGCACGTTGGCGTCCGGGAGCACGGCCCGGATGACCGGCTCGGCTTCCGCCATGACCTCTTGCGGCGTCCGGTAGTTGATGCTCAGCGACGCTGTCTCGATCCGGTCGAGACCGGCCCGCCGGAGGCGTTCCTGCCACGACTCGGTGAACCCGTGCCGGGCCTGGGCACGGTCGCCGACGATGGTGAAGCTGCGCGACGGGCAGCGCAGCAGTAACATCTGCCACTCCGCGTCGGTGAGCTCCTGCGCCTCGTCCACGACGATGTGCGCGAACGGGCCGGCGAGCAGGTCCCGGGCATCGGCGGGCGGCGGCGCGACGCCGTCGGCCAGGGCATCCTGGAGGTCCGATTGGCGCAGCATCGTCATCAGGCCCTCGCCGTCGTCGTGGGCGGCGGAGGCGATCAGGTCGTCGACGACCCGGGCGAGCTGGTCCCGGCCGGCGGAGACGGCGGCATCATGCCGGCGCCGGCGCTCGGAGGCCCCCGCATCGCCGAGCCGCTGCCGCGCGGCGTCCAGCAGCGGCAGGTCGGACATCGTCCATGCCTGGGCGTCCGCGCGCTGCAGCTTGCGGATGTCGTCGGTACTGAGCCAGGGGGCGCACCTGCGCAGGTAGGCGGGGACCGACCACAGGTCGCCGACCAGACTCGGGGCATCGAGCAGCGGCCACGCGCGGTGGAGAACCGCGCGCAGTTCCCGGTTCCGCTCCATCGATGCGCGGAACTGGGCCTCCGGCTCGTCGCCGTCGTACTTCTCCAGCAGGATCGTGAGCAGCGCGTCCCAGATCTGCTCGCGCGCCTCGTTGTGCGGCGTGCCCGGATCGGGCGCTTCGAACGCCGCTGCCCAGTCGTCGGCGCTCAGCCGGATGTCGGACCACTCGGTCGCGATCGTCATCCCCTGCGCGGGCGGCTCCTCGTAGAACCGCACGGCCGCCTCGATCGCCCTGACCATGTCCGCGGACGACTTCAGCGCGGCCACCTCCGGGACGGTCTCGGCGACCGCTGCGGCGCCCTCGGGTACGAGGTCCCGCAGCGTGCAGGTCTGCACGTCCTCCTCGCCCAGGCTGGGCAGCACGTCGGTGACGTACGCCAGATACGGCTCGTGCGGGCCGACGAGCAGTACGCCGCCGCGCCGGTCACGGAGCCGGGGGTCGGAGTAGAGCAGGTACGCGGTGCGGTGCAGGGCGACGACGGTCTTGCCCGTACCCGGACCGCCGTCGACGACGAGCGCGCCCGGTGATCCGGCCCGAATGATCGCGTCCTGGTCGGCCTGGATGGTGCCGAGCACGTCTCGCATCCGGGCCGACCGGTTGCCGCCGAGGCTGGCGATGAAGGCGGACTGGTCGTCGAGCGCGGCGTGCCCCTGCAGGCCGTCCGGGTTGAACACCTCGTCCCAGTAGTCGGTGATCCTGCCACGGGTCCAGCGGTACCGGCGGCGGCTCGCCAGGCCCATCGGGTTGGCGTGGGTCGCCGCGAAGAACGGCGCGGCCGCGGGGGAGCGCCAGTCGACCAGCAACCGGCGGCCGCCGCTGTCGGTGAGGCCGAGCCGCCCGACGTAGACCGGCTCGGCGTCGTCCGCGCCGACCATGCGGCCGAGGCACAGGTCCAGGCTGAAACGGCGCAGCGTACGCAGCCGCGCGGTCAGCCGGCGGACCTCCTGGTCTCGGTCCACCGCCTGCCGGCCCTTGCCGGCGGGCGCCTTGCGCGCGGCGTCCAGGCGGGCGGACAGGTCGGTGTACGTCTGCTCCAGGCTCTCCGCCATGGCCCTGAAATGCTGCTCGTCGTCGGCGATCAGCGTCGGGTCGGTCTTGGCGGCGAGGTTGCCGGGCAGGTTGAACACGACGGTGGTCAGATGGTTCATGTCTTGGCTCCGAGTGGGTCAGTCGCGGGCGGCGGATTCCCGGGCGAGGCGCTCGTCGCCGGTGAGGGTGGACAGCGGCTTCTCCTTGATGGAGACCACCGCGAGGACGGCGAGGAACGCGATCGGCGCGGCGACCAGGAACAGGTCCGAGGTTGCCGTGCCGTAGATGTCGCGGATCACGGCGAGGACCGGTGCGGGAAGCGTCTCGAGGTCGGGTACCTTGGCGCCGCCCTCCGTCGCGGCCGCACCGAAGTGGTCGGCGGAGAGCGAGGTCACCCGGGCGGTGAGCACGGCGCCGAGCGCGCTCACCCCGATCGCGCCGCCCATGCTGCGGAAGAACGTGAGCGTCGAGGTGGCCGCGCCGAGTTGTGCTGCGGGCACGTCGTTCTGCGCCGCGAGCACGAGGTTCTGCATGAGCATGCCGACGCCGATCCCGAGCACCAGCATGTACGCCGCCAGCGGCACCATGCCGGTCCGCACGCCGATCGTGCTCAGCAGCAGGAATCCGCTGGTCATCACGAGTGAGCCCACCACCAGATACGCCTTCCACCGGCCGAATCGGGTGATGAGTTGTCCGGCGACGGTCGAGGACACCAGGACGCCGAAGATCATCGTGAGGCTCATCAGACCGGCCACCGTCGGGGACTTGCCGAGCGCCACCTGGAAGTACTGGGACAGGAAGACCGTGCTGCCGAACATCGCCACGCCGACCAGCGTGCTGGCCACCACGGCGAGGGTGACCGTGCGGTTGCGGAAGAGGCCGAGTGGGACGATCGGGTCCACGGCTCGCGACTCGGTCCGTACGGCGAGCGCGAGCAGGAGCAGACCGCCGCCGGCGAATGCCGCGCTCTGCCATGAGCCCCACCCGAAATGTTGACCGGCCAGGCTCGACCAGATCAGCAGGGCGCAGACGCCGGCTATGATCAGGAACGCGCCCAGCCAGTCGATGGTGACCGGCCGGCGGACGACCGGCAGGTGCAGCGTCCTCTGCAGCAGCGCGATCGCGGCCAGGGAGAACGGCACGCCGATGAGGAAACACCAGCGCCAGCCCAGCCACGAGGTGTCCACCAGGATCCCGCCGATCAGTGGGCCGGCGATCGTGGCCACGCCGAACACCGCGCCGAAGACGCCGGAGTAACGGCCCAGCTCACGTGGCGGGATCATCGCGGCCATCACGATCATCGCGAGCGCGCCCATGCCCCCGGCGCCCACCCCCTGCGCGACCCGGCTGATCAGTAGCAGCGTGACGTCTGGTGCGAGGCCGGCGATCAGCGAGCCGACCACGAAGAGGCTCAGCGAGAACTGGATCAGCAGCTTCTTGCTGTAGAGGTCGGCCAGCTTGCCCCAGAGCGGCACGGTCGCGGTCATCGACAGCAGCTCGGTGGTGATCACCCAGGTGTAGACCGACTGGGTACCGCCGAGGTCGGCGACGATGCGCGGCAGCGCGTTGGAGACGATCGTGGATGCCAGGATCGTGACGAAGAGGCCGAGCATCAGGCCGGACAGTGCCTGGATCACCTCGGCGTGCGACATCCGCCGGGACGGCTCGATCCTCTCGGGCGGATCGTCCGGCGTGGCCGCCGCCGGGGTGCCGGACGAGGCCAGCTCGGAGGGAACGGTCATCGATTCTCCCGACGGTCAGGTGTTTCATGGACGCGACGGATCACGGCCGCGCGGTCACGCGGCCGGGACGAAGGCGCTGTTGGTACCCGCCCGGTGGCGGGGCTTCATTGCTTCGGGCCGGACTAGGGCTGTGCGGGGTCAGGTCGCCCGCGCCCGTGTCACTCCTCCTGCGCGGTCGCCGTGCGACCCGAGCTTCGGCGCCGACATCCGCATCTCTGACCCCCGTTTCCCGCGGACTCCGGCTTCGACCAGCGATTCTGCAGCACGACCTGGGTCTTGCGGCAAGCCCGGGGGTGCGCTATAAGTTAAGAAGGGCAAGGAGTGTCCAGTCCTCCTTGCCGACTCTCCGGTCCCGTTCTCCGACTCCCCGGACCCGCTCTATCGTCGCCGGGCGCGTATCAGCTCAAAGTCCTCAGGTTTGCTCCTCGCGCGACGCGCGGCTCCGCCACTCATGCCGTCCAGGAAGCAGAAAGCCCGTATGCACGTGCTTCACCCGACTTGGCTCGCCATTCTGGGTTCTGGGTCGGCTTGAGGCTGTGACCTGCGTGTTTCCGTTTGCGAGAGTAGGAACTCCGGTTCGCGGGAGCAGGAACTGCGTGCTGATCCGGGTCGTTGAGTTGCTGGAGTTGCTACTGGTGCGGGTCGGTGATGGCTGTGGTACCGCATCGGGTGGTGTGTGGCAGGGCGGACTCCGACATGATGGTGGTGGCCGACGCCGGGATGGTGTCCGAGGCGCACAAACGCGCGATCGGAGCCTCTGGGCTGTCGTTCGTCCTCGGCGCCCGCGTGATGCCGGTGACCGCGGCGGTCGGCACCTCCACGAGCGGACCCTGCACGACCTCGACATCCATCCGGTCACCTAGTCGACGCGCAGGCGGGCCGGCAGGTACGGCATGGCTTCGAACGCGCCCCGACCGAAGGACGATCAGTACGTCAGCCGGCCACTCTCGCGTCGACCCAGGGCCGTGCTGACGAATCCCACCGGGGCACCCCATGATCAAGGCGTCCCCCAAGTAGCTGTGCGGCCTGGGGGACGCCTCGCAGATCACGGTGGCGGGGTCAGCCGGCTGGGCCGATCAGCTTCCACGGCTCGTGGTCCGCGTCCACCCCGGTACCCGGGATGTTGCCCTGGGTCCACCACTTGGCCTGCCAGACCATGCCGTCGTACTTCACGGTGGTCTGTTCGATCGGCTGGGTCGCCGGATCATAGACCTTGCTCGCGTCCCATGCGGAGGCGGAGCAGCCGCCCGCCGGTGGGGCCGTCTGGGATGCCCCCCGGTTGTGTTCCGACTGCAGCGCGAACCGTTGGGTTGCCACCCTGAGCGTGGTGTTCACGGGTCCGGTGGCCGGGAGGTAGTAGATGATCGGGATGTCCAGACTCTTTCCCGGCGGGATGATCTGGCAGTAGTCCAGTTTCACGCCGACCCGGTGGAAGTCACCGCTCAGCCCGCTGCCGACGTTGGGGCCGGTGTGCCCCGGCTCCACCTGCCATCTGCCGCCCTGCGGCCCTGTCTGCCAGTTGCCGTCCTTGACCAGGGGCGGGGTGGAGGTGGGCAGGTCGAAACGGAGTTCGACGTCCTTGCCGCCGCCGATCGTGACGCCGGTGTTGTTGGTGATCCGGAGCGTGGGCTGCATCGGCCACAGGTCCGTGGCCGTGGAGCCGTACTCCACCAGGTCCACCGTGACGTCGATCGCCGACGACGGCATCGTCACGGAGCTGCCCGTGTTGCGGCTGCCGCCGTAGGGGTCCACGCCGGCCAGCCGCTGGTGCAGCTTGTCGGTCATCGTGTAGCCCATGCGGCAGGGGTTCGTGCCGGTCACGCTCGCCGGGCAGTGGTAGTCACCGGCCAGCTCCCACATCATCACGCCACCGGCGCCCTTGTCGATCACGTAGTCGGCGACCGCGTCGATGCCTTGCCCGTCCATCGTGGACAGGAACACGTCCTTGCTGTCGTTCCACAGCCAGGACGTCTTCGTGGTGTCGTTCCAGTGCCGGACGTACTGCCCCTTGATCTCGTCGGAGGGGTCGTCGTCCGGAGTCAGGCCCACGTTGTCCGCGTACCCCGGCATGACGTTCCGCTCCAGGTTCTCGGCGTGCCACATGGGGCTGACGCCGGCACCCAACTCCTCGCCCTCGGCGGTCTTGTCGTGCCAGATGTTGTCGATGCCGACGGCGCCGTTGCCGCACGGCCGGACGAGGCCGGTGCCGGGTGCGCAGTCGGTCCCCTCTGATGTGCCCCACAGGCCGGATTCGCCACCGTTGACGCCCCGCCAGCCCCGGGTGTAATACGGGATACCGATGTTGATCCGCCCCGCCTGCATCGCGCCGCGCAGGTAGTGGAATGCCCAGTCGGTGTTGAAGTAGCCGATGCCGTCGTACTCCGGGGTCTCGTAGAGCTCCTTCAGCTCCACGTCCTTGCCGTCGTCGTAGAGCGGGGCGTTGGGTCCGACCACGTCGTTCCAGGTGCCGTGGAAGTCGTACGACATCAGGTTGGTGAAGTCCTGGTACCGCAGCGCCTCCTGGTTGGCCATGCCGCGCACCAGGTAGCCCGACGCCGATGACGCGGAGGTCAACAGGTAGTACCTGTCGTCCGTGGCGGCGGCCCGGTCCAGCTTCTCACGCAGCGTCTTCATCAGCGCGGTGTAGCTGGCCGGCAGTCCCGGCCGCCGGGACCGCGCCGCGTCCCAGTCGTTCGGGTTGCCGGTCTGGTCCAGCATGGTCGGGTACTCGTAGTCGATGTCCACCCCGTCGAAGCTGTACCGGCGCAGGAAGTCCACCACGGAGTCCGCGAAGGTGTTGATCCCGCCCTGGTTGACCGTGCCGTCGGCGTTGGTGGTCATCGCGTAGAAGCCGCGTGACTCGGCCCAGCCGCCGACCGAGATCAGCGTCTTCACCCGCGGGTGCAGTCCCTTGTACTTGGTCAGCAGGTTGAAGTGCCCCTGGTACGGCAGTCCGGGGTCCATCTCGGCGCCCCGCATGCCGGGCCACGTCATGCCGATGGCCGGGTTGTCCGGGCCGGCGGCGCCGACGGATATCCGGTTGTTCTCGATGTGCGCGAAGGCGTAGTTGAGGTGCGTCACCTTCGACCATGGGATGTTCTTGACCAGGTAGTGCGGCGTACCGTCGGCGCCGGTGCGGCCACCGTTGAAGTAGCCGATCACCCGCCGGGACCGGCCCTGGCCGAGCCATTCCCGGCCAGCGGAGTCGTAGACGTCGCAGTACGGGGTGTCCACGCCCGCGGTCGGCGGCAGGCCGTCCGGTCGGCAGGTGTGATGGGCGCCGGTCGGCGGCTTGGCGCCGCCGTCGTCGCCACCGGCGTGCGCCTCCATCGGGTCGCCCACCCCGCCGTTGAGCTCGGAGGGGTCGGGCGGGGTGACCCCGTTGTACGCGTTCCAGGTGTAGTCGAGGTCGGCGGAGTCGGGCTTGCCCGGCCAGTTGAAGTAGTTGTGGACGAGCTCAGCCGGGTTGGTGGCCAGATACCCCCTGCCCGGGACGTCATCGGCGTCGTCCCAGGCCCACGCCGGGTTGGCGGCGTCGGTAGGGCAATCGCCGTCCGCCGGTCCTGCCACCCCGCCTTCGCCGCAGACGGCGCCGTGCGGGTTGCCGCCGTCGTCGCCGGCGAAATTGTTCGGAGTGGCGAACAACGTTGTCAGGTTGCGGTTGTCCCACATGCCGTCCGGGGCGAAGATGTCGATCAGGGTGTACTGCACGTCCCGGTCGTTCGGCCCGTCGGGTACCTCGGCGGTGGAGCCAGGGTAGTAGAGGATGCCGTCGCCGTTCCGGTACTGGTCTCCGAGGTCGGGGGACGGCTTCCGCTCAGCACCCATGGCCCACGCGGCGTGGGTGCCGGCCTGCTGGGCCGTCCACGGGCGCTGATGATCGTCGTCGTCGTGCGGGCTGTTCGTCGTCGCGATCACACCGTCGACGTCCTCCTCGCCGCTGGCGAAGTCGCTGCCGTCGGGCAGCCAGGAGTAGAAGTCGCTGTGCGACACGGTGATGGCGGCCTTGAGCGTGCCGTGCGCGGTGCCGTCGTTGGCCACGACGAGCAGGGCGCCTTCGGCGTCGTTCTCGTGCTCGGTCGCGTCCTCCTCGTAGTCGTCGAGAGCGGCGTCCGCCCAGTCCCGGGGGTGGAAGAACATGTAGATCAGGTAGGAGAAGCTCGGCGTCTGGACCACCGAGTAGTACACGTGGGCCGGCAGCGGGTGCTCGCTGGCGTTCTCCCAGTTGTTGCGGCCGTTGAGGTCGCCGTCGAAGTCGTACGACGTGATGTAGTCGGACTCGCCACCGAATGAGGTCTCGCCGCTGGTATCGACGTCCTGGAAGTGCACCGGAGCCCACCACCGGGCGAGTTCGGCCCGCTCCGCCGCCGTCGACGGAATTGTCGACGCGGCTGCGGCGGGACGGGCCAGACCGACGGGCCAGGACACGGCCAGCAGGGCGAGAACGAGCACTACCGCCAGAATTCTCGGAATTGACTGCACACGGTGGGGAAATGTCGCCATCGTTCCGGGCGACCGCCCGCTGCTGCTCAACATTTGAGAATCGTGCCGGCAGCACCACGGGTCAGACATCGGCACGGTGACGCCACTGGTTTGCCGAAACCTCGACCGGTCTGATAAGCCCATACGTCAGATGACGCACCCGTCCTCATTCACGATCAAGGAGTCTCCCGCGTCCGTGCTCGCGACGCGAGGGACGCCTTGATCATGAGTGAGGCGCTATCGTATCGAAGTGATTCCCGTCGATCGACCGAATGTCTGGGTTGGGCGCGACGAGGAACTGGCGGTCCTCGGCGCCGCGGTCGAGGGCCTGGGGCGCGGTGCAGGCTCGGTGGTGTGGGTGGAGGGTGAGGCCGGCATCGGCAAGTCCTCCATGGTGGCGGCGGCGCTGGGCGCCGCCGGCGACAGCGGGCACGAGATGCTGTGGGGCACGGCGGATCAGCTTTCCCAGCGCTTCCCGTTGGGCGTGATGGTGGATTGCCTGCAGATCCGGACAGGCTCGCCGGATCCCCGTCGGGCGGGTATCGCAAAATTCCTCCGGGACCGGCGACCGGGACTGTTCGAGGCGGACGACATCGCGCACACCGCGGTCGAGATGCTCGTGTCGCTGGTGGACGAGATGTGTACGGCGGCCGCCACCGTCCTGGTCGTGGACGACGTGCAGTGGGCGGACGAGGCGTCGTTGCTGGTGTGGCACCGTCTGGCCATCGCGGCAGAGCAGCTTCCGCTGCTGCTGGTCGGTGTGTGCCGGATGGGGCCCGGCCGGCAGGAGGTGCGGGAGTTGCGGGCGGCCGCCGGGCGCCGCGGCACCGTGATCTCGCTCGGCGCGCTGCCGGATACCGACGTCGCGGCCCTGGTGGCCGCCCTGATCGGCGTGCTGCCAGGGCCGAGCCTGACCCGGTTGACCGCACGGGCCATGGGCAACCCGCTGTACGTACGCGAACTGGTGGACGCGCTGGTCCGGGAGCAGCTCGTCGGGCTTTCCGGCGACGTGCCGGAGACCGTGCTCGACCGCGTCCCGCCCTCGTACGCGGCCGCGCTGAGCGACCGGCTCGGCGCCCTCCCCGCGCAGACCGCACGGATACTGCGCACCGCGTCCCTGCTCGGTGGCGAGTTCACGGTTACGGAGCTGGCGGCGGTGCTGGGGGTACCCGCCTCGGAGTTGGCTGCGGGCGTGCAGGACGCGGTCGTATCCGGGCTGCTCGTCGGCGTGGGCCGCGAGCTGGCGTTCCGGCACCCGTTGATCCGGCAGGCTCTCTACGAGGGCATGCCCGCCGCGTTGCGATCGGCGCTGCACGGCGAGGCGGCCCAGGCGCTGGCCGCAGCCGGTGCCGACCCGCTGCGGGTGGCGCAGCAGCTACTCGCGTCGGACCATCCCGGCCGCGACTGGGCGCGCGGCTGGCTCGTTGCGGCCGCTCCGGCCTTGGCCGCGCGGGCCCCCGGCATCGCGGTCGACCTGCTCCAGCGAGCGCTCGACCCGGCGCTGCCCAACCAAAGTGACCGGGAGACCCTCCTCGTCGGCCTCGCCCGCACGCTGCTCCGGATGGGCCGGCACGTGGATGCTGCGGCACGGGCTCGGCAGGCGTTGGCGATCACGGTCGAGCCGCAGCACCGCGCCGAGATGCACTGGGTGCTGGCCCGGGCGCTGTTCAGCGCGGGCGACAACGACGAAGCCGTGACCGCTGTGCGGCGCGCGCTCGCCTGGCCGGAACAACCCGACCGGTGGCGCGCTCGGCTGCTCGCGTCGCTCGCAATGTTCCAACGAGCGAGCACAGGCGACCTCGACGCCGCCGACGCCACCGCCCGCCAGGCTCTGGACGTGGGCGAGAAGGCGGCCGACCCGCTCTCGATGGGCTACGCGTTGATCGATCTCTGGTTGAGCCACTCCGTCCGGCGGGACCACGCCGCCGCGCTGCACTACGTCGATCGTGCCCTGGAAGTGCTGGCGGAGGACCCAGAGCACGCGAACCTGCGAACGTACGCACTCGACGCCCGGACCTTTACCCTGCAGAACCTCGACCGCTGGCCAGAGGCCGAGGCGGCCCTTCGGCGCGGTCGGGCGCTGACCCAGCATACGAACGATTCCGGCCAGGTGACCTCGGCGCTGACCGCGGCCGTGCTGCTCTACTGGCTGGGTCAGTGGGACGACGCGATGGCCACGCTGGCTCCGGTCGACCTGGACGCCACCACACTCACGTACTCCGGTCTGCGCGAGCGCGGGCCGATGCTGCTGTGGCACGGTGTCGCCGCTATGATCACCGGCCGGCGGGCCGAGCGGTCGGCGGCGGACGAGCACCTGCGCGCCGGACTGGACCTCCCCGTCGTGACGATCTCGGACCGGGAGAACTCCGACTTCCTGCTCGCCGGGCACGCGCTCGCGGCCGAGCAGGACGGGAAACCGGGCACCGCCCTGTCGATCCTGTCGGGCATGCTGACCCGGCGGCCCGGTGAGATGACGCTGGCCCACCAGTGGCTGCCAGATCTGGTACGGATCGCCCTGGACGTCGGTGACCACACGACAGCGGCGGCCGCGCTGCGCGCCTGCGAGTCCGAGGCCTCGGCGGAGGACCCGCCGGCACGGGCGTCCGCAGCCAGCCACCGCTGTCGGGGACTGCTCGACCGGGACCCCGCGCCGCTGCGCGCGGCCGCCACACACTACCGGGCGGTCGGACCGCCGGTGCCGCTGGCCGGCACCCTGGAGGATCTCGCCTACGTGCTCGCCGGCCGCGGCGAGGCGGCCGAGGCGCGGCTCGTCCTCAACGAGGCGGTCGACCTCTACGACGGCTTCGGTGCCGCCTGGGACATCCGCCGCGCGGAGAGCCGGCTACGCCGGCACGGCATCCGGCGAGGCATCCGAGGGGTACGCCCACCGCGCCCCACCGCGGGCTGGGAGGCCCTCACCCCGACCGAGCGCCGGGTGGCCGCCATGATCGCCGAAGGCCGTTCGACGCCGGTCATCGCGCAGGACATGTACCTGTCCCGGCGCACCGTGCAGACCCACGTCTCGCACATCCTCGGCAAGCTCGGCATGCGCAGCCGACTGGAGATCGCCCGCGAGGTGCTGCGCCGCGAAGCCGACGCCGTCCAGCACTGAACCCAGCCAGGCTCCGGCCGTGTTCGGTGGTCCCCGGTTACGCACCCGCAGCGACCGGCGACGTCGCGACGGAGTCCTCAGCGTGCCGGCCCGGGTCTTCGCGGGCTCGTCGGGCGACGGCTGACGTCGGCGACGGGCGTGTGCTCGGTCATCGACGGCATGCCGAAGCCGAAACGCTCCGCCGCCGCGGTCGGGTGAGTTCAGTGGGTTGGACCTCAGCCGGGTCCGGAGGTGCTCTCTCCGTGCCCGATTCCGGCCAGCACGGTGGTGACGATGGATTCGACGGAAGGTGGCTCCGCGGTTGTCGCCTGGTGCCGGAACAACGCCGGTAGCACTGCCTCGTGACAGACCCCCACGATCATTGCGGCGGCGGCGTCGAGCTGGGCGTCCGCGGCGAGCCGGCCCAGGTCTCTTTCCGCGTGCAGGTAACGGGCCAACCGATCGCGCCAGTCCTCGCCGTGCCCGTCCAGCTCCGCGAACTTGGCGAGGACCGTGGGCTGGGCGAGCAACCCGGCGAACGCGGGCAGGATCGCCCGGTGCAGCGCCAGGCCGTGGCCGAGGTAGCCGCGTAGGTTGGCTTCGACGGTGTCGGTACCGGGTTCGGGGAGGTCACCCAGCCCTCGCTCGACAGTGCGGACATGCGCGCGTAGGGCGTTGGCCAGTAACTCCTCCTTGTCGGCGAAGTAGTTGTAGAGCACCCCGTCGGCGACACCCGCCTGCCGAGCGATCGCCCGCACGGTGAGTCCCGCCGTACCCTGGGTGGAGATCATGCGTTCGGTGATGGCGATCAGATGCTCACGCAGGCTTCGCCCATCGTCGCTGCGGCGCAGTGCTGCCGCGTTTCTCGGTGACATCCGGCCTCGTCGTGGTCAGTCGAACCAATCGGGCAGGAGAACGTTACGGGGTAGCGGCGGTGACCAGCCACGCCGTGCCGCGTAGCCGGACGGCCTCGGGCTGGGCGAAGGAGCCCAGCGCGGTGGTGAGCGCGTCCCGAGCGTGCACCGCGGCCTCGGGGCCGACCTGCGTCATGTGGTACCTGACCGGTCCCCAGCCGGTGAGGAACTCGACTGCGTCGGGGACGTCTCGACCCCAGATCTGGTCCGCTTCGACGCGCGTGCAGGTGATCTCCCGGAATCCGGCATCAGCCAGCAGGCGGCGGATCCGCGCGGGATCGGCCAACGACGTGGGTCCGCTGCCATCCGCGCCGGTCGGGCGCGGCAGGTACGGGGCCATCGCGTCGAACACGGTGCCCAGGTCGGTGCCGGTGAGTTCGGTCAGGGACACGAACCCGAGCCGGCCCGCCCGGCGCAGCGCGCGCCGGATGTTGGCGAAGGCGGCGACGGGGTCGGCGAAGAACATCACCCCGAACCGGCTGACCGCGACGTCGAAGGCGCCCTCCTGGAACGGGTGGACCTGCACGTCACCCTGCTCGAAGGCGACGTTGGGAACAAGCTCGGCCGCCGCGCGGGCCCGCGCCCGGGCGAGCATGGGAGTTGACAGGTCGACACCGGTTGCGTACCCGTGCGGGGCTCGGCCGGCCGCCAACCGGGTCAGTTGACCGTTCCCACAGCCGACGTCGAGTATCCGATCCCGCACGCCGATTCCGGCCGCGTCGAGCAGGTACTCGTTGAAGCCGCCGTTCACCGCGTCGTAACGGTCGTCGTGCGCCGCCCAGTGCTCGCCCTCGTAGCCGTTCCACGCCTGCGCCTGGGCGGTGTTGACGATGCCTGCCACCGGTACTCCCGTCCGATATGAACAGTCGTTCATGAATGTGTGTTCAGAATGGCCCATCGGGGAGCATGCGTCAACGCGGCGGGCCGTTCCAACTGACCGATACTGCCGCCGACACCGTGCCGACACTGCGATCGCGCCGCGACGGTTGACGGCCAAGGGTGGGACTGTCGACCCGGAGGACGGCCAGCCCTACCCCGCTCCGCCTGCTGCGGCGCGGTAGAAGACGACGCCGCCGAGCCGGCTCCTCCCACGACCGCTTTCCGTGACACCGGTCAGGCCGGCATCGGTCAGCGCGGCCAGCACCCGCTCGGGAAGGCTGCCCGCCAGCCGGGGATCGCGGTGGGCCCGGCCCGCTCCCCGCCCGGACGGCGTGCCGTCGATGTCCACCACGTGCAGTTCACCGCCGGGACGCAGCACCCGCCCGACTTCACGCAGTGCGCGCGTCCGATCGTCCTCGTCGAGGTGGTGCAGCATGAACGCGGACAGCACCCGGTCGAAGCTGTCGTCGGGCAACGGCAGCGCGCCGGCGAAGGCGCGCTGGTACCGGATCGGGAGCTTGGCCCGGGCCGCCTTGCGGCGGGCCCGGCGCAGCACGGCCGGGTCCGGGTCGATGCCCAGCGCGTCGACGTCCAAGCGGCGACGCCCGAGCGCCCGCAGCAGGTTGCCGGTGCCGCAGCCGATCTCCAGGATCCGCTGGCCGGGTCGGAGGTCGGCGAGGTCCAAAAGCTGTTTGTGAACGCGTCCGACGCCCGCGAGGCGGGCGAACGGATCGTACAGGGGCAGCAGCCAGTGCTTGCCCATGGCGGGCAGGTAGTGCTGCTCGCGACTGGCGTCGGCCGGTCCGGTCATGTCACGCTCCAATATCCGATGAAGTTTGGTCGTACCCTCAGCCTCATCCGGCATGAGGACATGGACAATGGCGAAACTGTGGATGAGATGCGACAAAACTTGGGTCCCGGGTCCCGCCCTGTCGGAGTGACCGGCCACGGCGTACCGGTCATCGGCTTCGGCCACGTGCCCGGCGTTGCCCCGGTCGCGGTGGCCCGGGTCCCCGAGAACCTGCCGGTCGGCCCTGCCGGCGGCGGCGCGCACACGCACGACTTCCTGGCGCTCTTCTACGCGCATCGTGCCGACGGCGCGGTGTTGATCGACGGCCGGAGATGGACGGTGACCGACGGCGACGTGTTCGTCATCGCACCGGGGCAGGTCGTCTCGCTCCGTGACCCGCACGAGGAGGTCGCCACCGACGGCTGGGTGGTGTGGTTTCCCGCCGACGTGGTGCGGCCCGGGATGTCCGGGGCCTACTCGTCGTGGCGGGCGCACCCGTTGCTCTTCCCGTTCGCACAGGGCACCGATCGGGCGCAGCGGCTGCGCATCCCAGCGGCCGACCGGGCGGGGTGGGTCGAGCGCTTCGCCGTGCTCGATGCCGAGCTACGGGCCCGGCGCGACGGCCACCAGGAAGCCGCCCTCGCCCACCTGACCCTGTTGCTCGTGGCTGCGGCTCGGCTGTCGACCGGCGTCGCCGACCAGTTGCGGTCCTCGGACGAGCCGCTGCTCGCGGCCGTCTTCGACGCCATCGAGCAGCGCTACCACGAGGGCATCTCGCTCGCCGACGTCGCCGCCGAACTCGCGCTCACCGCCGGCCATCTCACCACCGTGGTACGCCGCAAGACCGGCCGGACCGTTCAGCAGTGGATCGCGCAGCGCCGCATGCAGCAGGCACGCCTGCTGCTCACCGAGACCGATTTGACCGTGGCGGCGATCAGCCGCCGGGTCGGCTATCCCGACGTCAGCTACTTCATCAAACGCTTCCGCGCCGACCACGGGGTGACCCCGGGGCAGTGGCGCGACACCGCCCTTCCCACCCGGTGAAACACTCCACGGACATTTGTCCAAGACCGATGGCCCGCGGCCCGTCCATCATTTCCGGCATGAGTGAGTACGACGTCGAGCAGTCGCACGCGATGCACGTGGTCCACGACGGGCCGCGGCAGGCGCCGCCGCTGTTGCTCATCCACGGATCGGGGGCCTCGGGCGCTTCCTGGCGCCCGGTGGTCCCGGCACTGGCCGCCCACCATCACGTCATCCGGGTCGATCTCCCAGGCTGCGGCCAGTCCCCGCCACCGCCGTCATCCGACCTGCCCGACCAGGCTGGCCGGGTGGCGGCGGTGCTCGACGAACTCGGCCTCCGTCGCGTCGTCGTGGTGGGGCACTCCAGCGGTGGCTACGTGGCCACCGCCCTTGTCGAACAGCGCCCCGAGCTGGTCAGGTCGCTCGCGCTGATCAGTACCGGCCCGAGTCCTGGCGCGCTGCTCCGGCAGCCGCTCATCCTTCGGATTCTGTTGGCCCCACCGTTCGGCCCGCTCGTCTGGTCGAGGCGTTCCGACGCGATGATCCGCAGAGGGATCAGCGCGACGTGCGCCCGCCCGGTGGACATCCCGGACGACGCGGTCGCCGACCTGCGGGGCATCACGTACCGCACGGTCAGGGCGGTGCTGCGGCGCAACACCGCGTACCTCGCCGAACGCAACGTGCCCGAGCGTCTCGCCGACCTCAAGGTCCCATTGCTGGTGATCTTCGGCGCTGCCGACCCCCGCTGGGAGCCGTCGTCGGCGCACCAGTACGACGCGGTGCCGGCCGCGCGGGTCGAGATGCTGCCCGGTGTCGGGCACGTACCCATGTTCGAAGCGCCCGAGGCGATCAGCGAGCTGCTGTTGGGCTTCACGGCAACGGAACACTGACAGTCCGGCCTGTGGACCCCGAAACATAGACTGGCCACGTGTTGTCGACCGGGACACCGCTGGACTGGGCGTGGGTCGACGTCGCAGTTCCGCGCCCGTCGAATCGACTGCCGGGGGTCAGCATGGCGGGATTCCGCCACCGTGCCCCAGCACTGGTGGACATCGCCATGGTCGCGCATCCGTCGGTCACCCTGCTTTTCGACCTGAGCGAGGGAGAAGGCCTCGTCTGCGACACCCACGGCCGGCACGAGCGCGGCAGTGTCGTCGTCGGGCTCCTCCCCGGAGATCTTCGGGCGGCCGGCCGGAGGGGCGACTGCCTCCAGATCCGGTTGCAGCCGGTCGCGGCGGCCGCGGTGCTCGGCGCGTCGGCCGAGCTCAGCGGGACGATGGCCGCGCTGAAGGATGTCTGGGGCCGCGACGCCGGGCGGGTCGAGGACAGGTTGCGGGCCGCCGCGTCGTGGGACGAACTCACGCCCACCGCCGTGGCCGAGGCGCCGTGGCTCGCCATCGACGACGTTGCGTGGCCGGCTTCATCGCCGACCCGGAGCCCGGCGTTGGGTGGCGATCGCCTCCCCGGCTGAACCGCTGCTCGACCGCCGCCCCTGACCAGCGGTAAGAGTCTGTCAAGTCGCCCGGGTTAGGTTGGCTACCGGACAGGTGAGGGAGACAGCCATGAACACCACCGCTGACCGGATGGCGGCGGCGTATTTCGACGCCATCGAGTTCCTTTGTCGGGTGACCCCGAAGGGCTGGTACGCCGAACGGGGGACCGCCCGTGCGGCGGTGACCCGTGCCGACATCGCGACGTTGAACGTGGCCTGTGACACGTCACTCGAGCCGGATCTCGGGTCGCTCGGGGAGTTGGCGACCGAGGTGGGTAGGCAGGCCGCGTACTGGTCGATCATGGTTCGTGCCGGGGTGGGCGACGAGGTCGCCGGCCTCGCGGCCCGGCACGGATTGGTCCAACGTAGTGATCTGCCGTTTCTGGCCTGCGCCGGTGGCGACTTCGTGTTCCGGGCCGGCACCGCACCGCGGGATCTGGTGCGCCGGGTCGGCGCGGCCGAGAGCGACCGCTATACCGCGGTTCTCGCTCAGGGCTTCGAGGTTCCCGACGGGGCTTTCGGCTCGCTGATGGGCGGTGGCGTGCTCGACAGCGAACCCGTCACCGGCTATCTGGCCGAGGAGTCCGGCCGGCCCGCCGCCACCGGACTCGGGATCCGAACCCGTGACGTGGTGGGTGTGTTCAACATCGCCGTCGTTCCGTCCGCCCGGTGCCGTGGCCTGGGCCGGGCGGTCACCGAGGCAGTACTCCTCGACGGCGTCGCGTCCGGCGCGGACGCCGCCTACCTGCACGCCAGCGCGATGGGCCGGCCCCTCTACGAGTCGATGGGCTTCCGCCTGGTGGAGAACTGGACCGTGTTCACCGCGGGGTGACGGACGAGACCGTCGGGTCGAGGACGAGCCGGGCCGCCCGCTGCCGACCCGGCTGTCGAGGTGGTGGGCGGGGCGCCTGGACACCCGAACGGTTCTGTGTGACGCCCCTGACGCAGGCATGGAGGCGGCTTGTCCGGGCTCGGCCGCGGGCGGCCTGGACCGGTTCCCGCGCCGCTCCAGCAGGTTTCAGAGGTCGAACAGCGGGTTCAGAGGTCGAGCGCCGGACTTTTCTGAGCGCGCCGTGAAAATATGTGGGAGATACGAGTCATGAACTTCAGCGCGGACGTGCGTGCGGCCTTCCGGCGTGGTGAGAGCGATGTCGTGGTACGGATGAGCGAGGCCGAGATCGAGCGGGCCCGGGCGGCCGGCGACCCGGCGGGCGAGGTGGAGGCCCGGTACAGCCTGGCGCGGGTGGCCATCCGCGGGGGTGACCTGCCGGGCGGGGAGGCTCGGGCTCGGGAGGCGCTCGCGGTCGCGGTGCGTTCCGGTGACCGGAGCCTTGAGGAACGGCCGAGGCACGTACTGGCAGCCGTGGCCCGGATGTCCGGCGACCTGCTCCGTGCGCGGGAGCTGTACCTGGAGAGCATCGCCCTCAACGAGGCGCTCGGCCAGCCCAGGATGGTGAACTCGGAATATCACAACCTCGCCTTCTGTGAGCTGGGTCTGGGCAATCTCGACGTGGCGAGAGAGCTGTTCGCCGAGGGCCGTGAGCGGGTGTTCCGCAACGGCTGGGCCGACTTCGTGCCGTACGTCTGCGTGGCGGGCGCCGCGCTCGCCTCGGTCGAGGGCGATCACGCGCGGACAGCGCGGATGATCGGCGTCGCCGACGCCGCGTTCGCGTCGCTCGGCCAGGTACCGGATCCCGACGACGCGGCCGACCTGGCCAAGGCCCGCGCCGCCGCGACCGAGGCGCTCGGACCGGCCGCCTTCACCGAGGAGTACGCACGAGGTCAGCTCCTCGACCCGGCCGCGGCCTTCACCGACGACCGCGAGGAGTGAGGGGAGGTGGCGAAGTATTGATGGTGCTGACCTTGCGTCCATCTCTGCTGCGACCAACCCGCACAGCGTTTTTGGCGCGACATGAAGCGGCGGCGGTCCAGGTGTCTCGGCTGGCCGGCCGGGTAGGCGTGAGCTTCGTGCGGGGGTGGCCGGATGTCCTGTGCTCGGCCCGTCGCCGTGAGGGAGGGGATGTTCGACCGCTTATGCGGATAGGAGTGAGGTTTGCCCATGCTTACGGCCATTGCCACCGCAGTTGGTGAGCCGCTCGCGGTCACCGAACGCCGGGTACCCGAACCTGGACAGGGCGAGGTCCTAGTCAAGATCAGCGCGTGCGGGATCTGTTACACGGACCTGGACCTGCTCCAGGGCCACTGGCCCATCGCCCGCTTCCCGGTCGTCCCCGGTCACGAGATCACCGGCGTGGTGACCGCTACTGGCCCCGGCGTGTCGTGGCCGGAGGTCGGTGCGTCCGTGGGCGCCCAGTTCCTGGGCGACTCCTGCCGCCACTGCGACTACTGCGTGCGCGGCGAGCAGATCCTCTGCCCCCGTAAGCGCATCACGGGCATCGTGCTGGACGGCGGTTACGCCGAGTATGCGGTGCTGAAGGCCGACTTCGTGACCCCGCTGCCGGACGGACTCGACCCGGTCGCCGCGGCCCCGTTGATGTGCGCGGGCCTGACCGCCTTCAACAGCCTGCGGCAGGGCGGCATCACCGCCACCTCGCGCGTCGCGGTCATCGGCACCGGGGGCGTCGGGGCGCTGGCGACCCGCTACGCCGTTGCCATGGGAGCCCGGGTGGCCGTCATCGGCCGGTCGAACCGGGGCGAAGCGGCCGCGAGGAAGATGGGCGCCGAGCGCTTCATCGCCACCCAGGAGACCGACCCGGCCGAGGCGCTCAAGGCATGGGACGGCTGCGGTGCGAACCTCGTCCTCAACGCCACGCCGTCCACCTCGGCTGCCGCGGCGACGCTCCCCGGTCTGGCGCCCGACGGCTGGCTCGTGCTGTGCGGGTACGACCCCGAGCCGCTGACCCTGCCCACCCGGACGATGGTCCTCAACCGACTGCACGTCATGGTCAATCCGTCCGGCTCCCCGCACGACCTCCGCGACACCCTCGCGTTCTCGGCGGCACACGACATCCTGCCCGAGATCACCCCGATAGGGCTGCGCGACGCCAACACGGTGCTCGACAACATGGCCAAGGGCCATTCCGGCAAGCGGTCGGTCATCACCTTCGACTGAACGCCACCCGTGACCGCATGGCCGGACATCGACCGAGCCCGAGATCCCGCCACCATCTGACACTGTTGCCCCCTCGACCACACAGGCCCTTCCCAAGGTCAGGCCCGTGCCCGGGCGCCGGTCGGCGCCGTTCAGTGATACTGTTGACTGAGTCAATGAAATAACTGAGGTAGGCAATGTTATGTCACTTCTCCTGCTCCTGCTGTTCCTGCTCGGGCTCGGACTGGCCTCGGCGACTGGTCTGACGGTGGACAGTCGGGACGGGGCGGACTGGCGTCCGAGCCGCGGCGGACTCCGCCAGCCGCCGGGCCGCCGCTCGTTGTCCACGGGACGGTGACCTCCGTCCGTCGCATCCGAGTGTCCCCGGGCGAGGCGGCTGTCCTTCCCGTGAGCAGTTGCCCGCACATCGCGGTCGGCCGCAGGTCGGTCCGGCCGATATCGGCGTCGAGTTGCTGTGCGGCGCGAGGCGCCGGGCGCAGTCGCGGTGCCGGGGTACGACCTGGGCGAGGTGTCGCGCGTCCTGCTCCTCCCGACGGCTCCCGTCAGGCGTCCCGGCGCGCGAACAATGTCCAGGCGGCGGTCAGGACGATGGCGACGAAGGCCGTGAAGACGCCACCGGCCGCCCAGCGGCCGAACAGGTCGAAGTTGTCGGCGTCGGTGAGAGCGGCGGTTCCGCTGAGGTCGACCAGCCGCAGGCCGGCGGAGAACGGCAGGAACTTGATCATGGGCGCGAGCCAGTCGAGCGCGGGGACGAGCGACAGCCTGAAGATCATCTGTTCCACGACGAGGGGCGTCACGAGGATCGCCACCAGCGCCGCCGGCACGCTGCGGAACAACTGGGCCAGTGCGGCGCCCAGCACGGCCCACAGCACGACGAGCAGGACGTAGCCGGGCAGTGCCGCATCGAGAGGCTGCTCGGTCAGCCCCGGGAACTCACCCCAGAAGACGAGGCCGACGGCGACGTTGACGAGCATGGACGCGACCGTGACCGCCACCGCCGCGGCGGCCACGACCGCGAGCTTGGCGGTCAGGACCGTGGCTCGGCGCGGGATGGTGGTCAGCGTTGGCTGGATCGTGCCGTACCGGTACTCGTGACCGGTGGCGAGGATGCCGACGGCGGCCATGAACACCGCCAGCAGCGGCAGCGGCGAGGCGGTGCCTCCGCCGGTCACGGTAGCCCCGACGATGTCAGTGTCCAGCGGATTGTTCCGGGTGGCCAGATTGACCAGGAACGCCACCGCGGCGTTGAGGAACAGGGCCAGGCCGATGAGCCAGTACGTCGAGCGGATGGTACGGAGGCGTACCCATTCGAAGCGCAACGCGTCGATCATGAGGCACCGCCAGCCGTGCTGAGCTGACGGGCGACGTACTCCTCCGAGGAGCCGGTGGCGGAGATGAACGCCGTTTCCAGCGACGCGGTCAGGGTGGTCAACTCGTGCAGCGGGATGTTGTTGGCGAACGCGATCTCGCCCACGGCGGCCGCGTCGGCCCCGGACACCCGCAGCGCGCCGTCATCGGCGACCTCGACCTCGACGCCGTGGGTACCCTTCAGCGCCTGGGCGAGCCGGTCGGACCGGGGGCTGCGGATCTGGACGGTCGCCTGGGTGAACTGCCGCACGAACCCGTCCACGTCGCCGTTGTAGATCATTCTTCCGCGGCCGATCACCACCAGTTCGTCGGCCATCAGCTCCATCTCCGACAGCAGGTGACTGGAGACGAGGATGGTGCGCCCCTGCGCCGCAAGCGACTTCAATATGTCGCGCAGCCAGTGGATGCCGTGCGGGTCCAGCCCGTTGGCCGGCTCGTCGAGAATCAGCGTCTGCGGATCCCCCAACAGGGCCTGCGCCAGCCCCAGCCGCTGCGCCATGCCCAGCGAGAAGCTCCGCGGCTTCTTCCGGGCCACCTCCGCCAACCCGACGAACTCCAACACCTCGTCTGCCCGGGCCGCCGGGATCCCGCCGCCGGCGGCCAGCATCCGCAGATGGTTCCGGGCGGTGCGGGTCGGGTGGAACGCCCTGGCCTCCAGTACGGCACCGATCTGGCGCATCGGATGCCGGATCGTGCCGAACCGGCGTCCGTCGAACAGGGTCTCGCCGCCGCCGTGGTCGAGACCGAGCATCAGGCGCATGGTGGTGGACTTGCCGGCCCCGTTGGGACCGAGGAAACCCGTCACCATACCCGGAAGTACCTCGAACGAGAGATCATCGACGGCGACCTTCTCGCGGTACCGTTTATGCAGTCCTTGAGCTCTGATCATGTCCCGGACGCTACGAGGAACCGGTCTGCCGGACATCGGTCCGTCGTCAGGGCTGCCCCTGACTTTCGTCAAGGGTGCCGCCGGCACCAGCGTATGTATCGTGGCCTGGTGCGTTACGACCGGGCGGACCGGGCGTGGACACCGCTGCTGATCGTGTCGGCCGGGGCGTCGGTCTCGGAGGTCTTCAGCACCGGCGGCTGGCTGCCCCTGGTGGCAATCGTGCCGGCTTTCGTTGCCGGGCGGCGGATGGCCTCGCTCTCGGTCGCGCTGTGGGTTTTCACGGCGGCGGCGTTCGCCGGGCTCGCGGTGGCGCTGTGGCGCTCCACCAATCCGTTGTCGTACTGGCTCACGCTGGTCCTGGTGTTGTTCGTCGTCTCGGTGCTGCCGTGGTGGGTGGGCCGCTACCGGCGCCTGAGTGCCGAGCACAGCGAGCGCGAGCGCACGATCGTCGCGGGACAGGCCCGGCTGCGCGAGCGGACGACGATCGCCCGGGACATGCATGACTCGCTCGGACACGAACTGGCCCTGATCGCGCTGCACAGCGGTGCGCTGGAACTGGCCGGCGACCTCACCGACAAGCACCGTCACGCCGCCGGCGAACTGCGGGCGAGCGCGGTCCGGGCCACCGAACGGCTGCGCGACATCCTCCGGGTACTCGGCAGCGCCGATGCCGCCGCCGAGCTGCAACCCGCCGACGAGAGCGTCGACGATCTGGTCCGCCGCGCCGTCACGGCCGGCATGCGGGTGCGGCTTCGCCGTGACGGATCAGGCCCGACATGGTTGCCGATGAGCAGCCAGGCGGTGCACCGCGTGGTCCAGGAGTCGTTGACGAACGCCGCCCGACACGCACCCGGAGCGCAGGTCACCGTCACTATCGCCCGCCAGCACGCTGGCACCCGCATCGACGTCGTGAACGAGGCACCGGCGCGGCCGGGCGACGGTACCGGCAGCGGGCAGGGGCTGATCGGGCTGGACGAGCGGGTCCGGCTGGTCGGCGGCCGGCTCGAAGCCGGGCCTCGGCCGGACGGCGGCTGGGCCGTCACCGCGGTGCTGCCCGACGACGCCGGATCGCGGCTCGACGACGGTCCCGCCGGATTCGAACTGCAAGGCACGAGGCGGCTCACCCGCCGCCGGCAGATGCAGTCCGCCGCCCTTCCGCTCGGCGCCGCGCTCCTGCTCGTCGCGGCCCTCGCCATCCTGCAGATGTACACCGTCGCACGCGTCGGGCTCTCCGACGAGCTGTACCAACACCTGCGGCTCGGCCAGACGCGGGCACAGATCCAGCCGCGGTTGCCGCCACGCGAGATCGACCCGCTGCCGCGAATCCTGAACGAGCCGCCGAAACCGGCCGGCTCGACCTGCAGCTACTTCCAGGCCGGTGCCAGCCTGTTCAGCGACGCCGCCGGCGTCTACCGACTCTGTTTCAGCGACGAAGACGTACTCGTCGCCAAGGACCGGATGGAAAAGGTGTGATGGTGACCCCGATCCGGGTACTGCTGGCCGACGACGAGGCCATGATCCGCGCCGGTGTCCGGGCGATCCTGGACACCGACGACCGCATCGAGGTCGTTGCCGAGGCCGCCGACGGACGCCGAGCCGTCGAGCTGTGCCGCGCCCACCGTCCCGACATCGCGCTGCTGGACATCCGGATGCCGGTTCTCGACGGACTCGCCGCGGCCGACGCGATCGCCGCCACGGTACCGACCACCAGCATCGTGATGCTCACCACCTTCGGCGAGGAGGAGTACATCGCGCGGGCGCTCGGCGGTGGCGCCGCCGGGTTCCTACTCAAGGCCGCCGACCCGCGCGAACTGATCGCCGCGGTGCACGCCGTCAGCGACGGAGCCGCCTTCCTCTCGCCGGCCATCGCCCGGCAGGTCATCGGGACCTACCGCGACAGCCACCGCCGCCGGGCCGCCGATGCGGCACGGCGCGTCGGGTCGCTGACCGAGCGGGAACGCGAGGTACTCGCGCTGCTCGGCGCCGGACACTCCAACGGCCAGATCGCCCGCTCCCTGCACGTCGTCGAGGGAACCGTGAAGGCGCACGTCAGCTCGATCCTCATCAAGCTCGACGCGCAGAACCGGGTCCAGGCCGCCGTCCTCGCCCACCAGGCCGGCCTGTCGTGACCACGTTCCGCGCCTGGCCTGCGTCCCAGATGACATGGATCGTGCTGCCCGGTTTGCCGCGGTCGACCGGGTTCGGCATGACCGCTGCGTACACTGCCGCGCGCCTGGAACGGGTCCGTTTCATTCCGGAGGAACCTTTCCCTGGATGACCGGTGCAACTCGGTCGATACTTGTCGATGTGACCGATGCGCACGTGGCGTCCTCCGCCGGCAGGATCCGGCACCGTGCCGCTCGGGACCCCGCGCCGCACGAGGGTCAGCAGCACCCCCCCCGCCAACCATCATCCTGGAGAGGGCTTATGGACGCCCCTGACGTCGGTACCTTCGCCATCGACCCCACTGGTCGCGACATCCTCGGCGACGCGGAGCGCATCCGCCGAATCGGCTCGGTCGCCCGCGTCGAGATGCCTGGCGGCGTGCGGGCCTGGGCGGTGAGCGACCAAGGGCTGCTCAAGCGCCTGCTCGTCGACCCGCGCGTGTCCAAGGACGCCTACCAGCACTGGCCGGCATGGATCAACGGCGAGATCTCCTCAGACTGGCCACTGTTCCCGTGGGTGGCCGTCCGCAACATGCTCAGCGCCTATGGTCCCGATCACCGGCGGCTGCGCGGGCTGGTCGCCGGCGCCTTCACCGCACGCCGGATCGCCGCGCTGCGGCCGCGTGTCGAGGCGATCACCGGCGACCTGCTGACCGAGCTGGCCGACCTACCCCCGGATGGGCCGGTGGACCTGCGCGAACGCTATGCCTACCAGTTGCCGGTCACGGTGATCTGCGAGCTGTTCGGCATCAGTGACGACGCCACCCGCGAGGAGGTGTCCCGGTGCGTGGACGCGTTGTTCAACATCGGTAAGGCGCCCGAGGAGACCGTCGCCGCCTTCCCACGCCTGCAGCAGATCCTCCGGGAGCTGATCGCCGAGAAGCGCCAGCGACCCGGCGACGATCTCGCCTCGGCCCTGATCGCCGCCCGCGACGACAGGTCGTCGCTGTCCGAGGACGAACTGGTCGACACGCTGGGGCTGTTCGTGAGCGCTGGCCACGAGACCACCGTCAACCTGCTCGGCAACGCGGTTGTCGCGATGCTCACCCACCCCGACCAACTCGGCCTCGTCCGCAGCGGGCGGGTCAGCTGGGAGGAGGTGATCGAGGAAACGCTACGCAACCAGGCGCCGGTGCCGAACCTGCCGCTGCGCTTCGCCGTCGAGGACATCGACGTCGGTGACGGCGTCAGGCTACGCGCGGGCGAGGCCATCCTCGCCTGCTACGGGGCGGCCGGACGTGACCCGCTCGTACACGGCGGCGACGCCGACCGGTTCGACGTCACCCGCGCGGCCAAGGAGCATCTGGCCTTCGGCCACGGCGTGCATCATTGCCTCGGCGCGCCGCTGGCCAGGTTGGAGGCCGCGATCGCGCTCCCCGCGCTCTTCGAGCGTTTTCCGGATCTGACCCTGGCCGCCGAGCCGGGCGAGCTGCTTCCGCTGGAGTCCTTCGTCTCGAACGGGTACCGCACGCTGCCCGTCCGGCTCGCCCCCTGACCCCGGAGCCAACTCCAGAGTCTGCACAGGTGTCGGCCGGCAACCTTGCCGGGCAGGTCCGGGCGGGTCGCGGTACGTCGGCCGGTCCAGTTCGTGACGGCTTACTCGTCCAGCTCGTCGAGTGTGATCAGGCCGTCATGGAGGGCTCGGGTCACGAGTTCGCTCTTGGTACGGGCCGGCCGGCCGACATTGGCGTACTTGACCCGTACCCGCTCGATGTGCGTGTCCACGGTTTTCACGCTGATGTTCAGCCTGGCGGCGACGAGTTCCTTGGAGGAGGAGGCGAACCAGGCGCGCAACACCTCGGCCTCCCGACGGGAGATCCGGGGGCGGCCCGGATCATCGTCGGTTATCAGCACTCCGCCGAGCGAAGGCGCGGTGTACGGCTTGCCGTTCGCGGCCGCCTGGATGGCCGGTACCAGGTGCTCCTGGCCCTCGGTTTTGGTCAGGTACGCGAGCGCGCCGAGGTTCACGCACTTGAGCACCGTACGGCTGTCGGTGTGCTGGGAGTAGACGATGACCCGGCGACCGTGGTCGACAAGCCGGCTCAGCTCGCCGAAGGCGGGCGTCTTGGGCATCAGTTCCAGGTCGAGGATGACCACGTCGGCCTTTGCGCCCGGGCCCGTCCACACGTTTGCCAATCGGGCCTCCGCGTCGATCAGCTCGATCGGTGGCCGCGCCTGGCTGCACCAGAAGCGCACGCCTGCGGCGATCGCTACATGGTCGTCAACGATCACTGCCGTTATGGGCCCGCCCGCCATCGCACCTCCACCCACAGCTTCTCCTCGTTGCGAAACGTGTCGAGCCGTACCCCCGGCACCTCGGGCGGCGGCAGGTCGACCTGGCCGCAGTCGGCGACGACGCTGACCGACACCAGGTCGGGAGTGCCAATGACGGTGACCCGCGCCCACGACGCCGCCGTGGCCAGCATGGTGAGCGGGGCCTCGGTGAGGTCGCGACGGACCGGCAGCGGAAGGTCCGGGCATTGGCCTCGGGCGTCCAGCTCCACGAGTACGCCTTTGCGGTCCGCGACATCCGCGCAGTGCCGCAGCTCGTGCAAGAGCTGGTTCTGCGCGTTGTCGACCTCGGCGAACAACCGCCGCATCCGGGCCGACTCGATCGCGCAAGCGCGGCGGACCTGTCGGTCGAGGGGGTCGAGCCGTCCGCTGGACAGCCCTTCCAGCAACGGGATCGTGCTGTGGCCCAGGTCGGCCAGCCGCTGCTGCCGCCGTCGGTGTGATTCGACCGCTGCGGCCTCCGCGACCGATATCCGCTCGGTTTCCCATTTGGCGGCGGCCGCCGACGCGGCGATGTTCCGGAACGCGGCGGCAGCTATCGCCATGCACATCGGGTAGCCGATGACCCCGATCGACCCCGTGGCGAACCGCAGGAGCATGGCCCGATCGCCGTCGCTGGACAACAGGACGTTCACCAGCGCCACGCTCCAGTGGGCGCCGAGAAATCCGAGATGGACCCGCAGCGGTTGACTCAGCAGGATCACCAGGCCGACCCAGGTCGCCTCGCCGAAGATCCAGTCACCGGCCAAGGCCGCGTGGCCGTAGGGCAGCGCCGCGTACGACAGCGCTGAACAGAGCAGGACCACCGCCACGGCCGGCCATCGCCACGCCACCGGCCACAGTCGGCCACGGGCCACCAGCAGCGCCTCGACGGACAGTAGCCCGGCGAGCAAGGCGAACGCCCATATCTGCACCCACGCCGGCTCGTACCACGTCCAGTGCCGCAGAATGTTGGGCAGGCTCAGCAGCAGCAGACCGCTCGCTGCGACGGCCAGGACCCCGAACCGCAGCCGAGCGATCAGCTGGGCTCGGGTGGCTCGCTCGATCGCCTCCCGGGGATCGTCATCCACCGTGCCACTCCAGCCGCACCAGCGTGCCCTCGCCGAGCCGGGAGGTGACCGTCGCAGTACCGCCGATCGCGGCCAAGCGGCCGCTTATGCAGTCCCGCAGGCCTCGCCTGGTCGCAGGCACCTGTTCGGGGATGAAGCCCGCGCCATCGTCGGCGACATCCAGCCGCAACCGTGCCGGCCCTCCACTCAGCCGCACCGTGATCTCCTGTGCGCGGGCATGCCGGACGGCATTGTTCATCGCCTCGCGCGCCGCGTCAGCCAGCGCGCGGCCGACGCGGTAGGGCACCAGCAGGTCCGAGGGGGTCGAGAGGTGTACCGGCAGCCGGTTCACCGCCTCCACCTCCGCGCCGAGGAACTGCACCAGATCGGCGTGAGAACCCACCTGCTCGCCGTACGCACGCAACATCTCCAGGTCCCGCCGGGCCCGTGGCGCGAGCCACTCGTTCCCGGCCGGCACCTCACCGCCGCCCACCATCAACAGAGTCGTGGCAGCGGTGTCATGCAGCGCGTTGACCAGTTCCCGCTCGTCGGCCCGGACCGCGGCCGCGACCTGGTGCGCCCTGCGCGCGTTCTCCGCGTCCCGGGCCAGACGATCCGCGCTGCGGGCTCCCTGCTCCACGAGCAGCCACGCCACCCGGGACAGCGTCGCGATCGCCAGCACCCAGATCGCGGCGTGCACCACGTTCGCCGCCGCATCCGACCTCAGCACGACGGCAAGCAACGTCCCGGCAGCCACCGCGGTCGCCGCGATGCCGTACGCCAGCGGCGTATACCACTGATAGGTCACGCAGGCGAAGCTGACCAGCAGGCGTATCCAACCGATGTTCTCGTGCTCCGCCGCGTCCGTCCAGAAGATGCTCAGGCACACCAGGGCCATGACCGCGGCGTCCACCCCGGCTCCCCACAGGTCCGTCCGTCGGAGCAGCCACCACACGTACACTGCGCTCCACACCGCGGCGCCGCCGACCACCAGTGCTGTCGACGCCACGTGCTCGTCCGTGGCACGAAGCAGCCCGATGACGGCGACCGGCCCGAAGATCGCGACCCGGACAACGGCCGCGAAGCGCCGGCCGAACCGCGACAGGAGCACCAACGACTCCCGACCGTCGGTCGCCTTCACCACATCACCGAAGCCTGGAACCGTGCCCACCGCCCCTCAGCTTGAAGGCATGGCCGGCAGACACTCTAACGCCGCCAGCGGTACTGAGAACGAACATGTGTGGGGTGTTCACCTGACACAGCTCAGGTCCGTACGTCAATACCCTGATAGCCGTCATACGCCTCCCCGGCGGCGCTGCCGCCGGGCCGACTGCGCCGCCCGGACGGTGCTGTACCGGATGCGGAGGCGCTGGCTGGCACCGTGCGCCGGCTCACGGCGCCGACTCGACACGCGAGGACGAACCAGGCACGGCGACGCGGGGAGCGGCATGAGCACATTGCGCGTTGAGGCAACCGGTCTCGAATCGTTCGCCTCGCGCATCGGCGACCTCGGCCGGGATGTGTTTGCGGCCCGGTCCTACATCTACGGATACGCCGATTTCAGCTGGCAGGAAGAGGGACTGATCAGCCTCTTCCGCTCCGCCCACGAGAGCGCGAGCGACGACCTCGTCGATGCGCTGCGCCACCTGGAGGACCTGCTGAGCGAGTCGGCCTTCGAGCTGTTCTCCGCCGCGCACTACTACGTCAACACCGACATTGCCGCCGCCGCCGAACTGGACCGCGGCTACGCCGCGCCTGTGGCGTGGTACCAGCCGCCGGGTTGGCGCGAGACGGCCACGGTCCCGCACGGGCCGCTGTACGCCGGGAGCGACCCCACGCACCACCTGACCGACCCCGGTGAGCCGGAAGCCAGCGTCGGCAACGGGTACCTCGACCTGAACGCGGTCTTCGAACCTGTCAGTCCGGCATCCTGGCTGAACTGGCTGCTCCGCGAGACCCTCGGCTACGACGTCATCAGATCGCTGACCACACCGTTCACCGGTGACTGGCGAGCGCTGGCCCGCTACGGCCTCGCCCTGGACCGGTTGGGTGCGTGTCTGGCCGAGGTGGGCCGCAATATCCGGCACGCCACGGACGAGGTCGACCAGTACTGGACCGGCAACGCGGCGAGCGGCGCGACGGCGTACTTCGCCGAGGTGGCGGCTGCATGCCACCGAGCGCAGTCCGTGCTGCGCGAGGTGTCCGCGCAGTACCAGGAGGCCGCGCAGGGTGTGTGGCTGCTCGCCAACCAGGTTGCCGGGATCATCAGCGCGATCACCGACGCGGTGCTGGTCGGCGGACTCGGCGCCGGCCTGGGTGCGCTGACGAGTTGGACCGGGATCGGCGGCTGGGCCGGCGGCACGCTGGCCGCCTCACAGGTGCTGCGCATCCAGCAGTTGATCCAGAAGGCATCCGGCAAGATCCAGGCCGCCACCACCGCTCTGCAGGCCATCGCCGGAGCGGTGAAGGCCCTGACCGACCTGGACGCGCTCAAGTCGTTGAAGCTGCCCGCCCAACCGTACGACCACCCGAGGCAACCGTGACCGTCTACGACGAGCTGGTGACGATGACCGGGGGCGACCAGCAGGCCGCCCGAGTGCTGCTGGCGGGCTTACGCCAACTCCGGGACCGTGCGCCGGACCAGGAGATGCGGAGGTTCGCCCGAGAGGTCCTGGAGGGACAGGTCAGCCTACGCGAGGTTGCCCGGTCCGAGGCGTACGCGTGCGTACTGAGCCGGCACTTCGATCACCTGACCGATTGGCGCGATCATGTCCAGGACGTCGATCCGGCCAGCGAGGACCGTGAGCGTGGCGTCCGCCAGGACCAGCGCTGAGCCGGCGTCGTGCCCCAGAGCGTCGGCCTACCTCGGTGCCCGGAGATATCCGACGGCTCCGCGCCACTCACCCCCAGCGTCGTGCGAGGCCGTCGTACTCGGCCTGGGTCAGCGGGAGGACGGTGCCGTGGCGAGGCCGACCGGGCATCGTGTAGCCGGAGACCATGCTCCATTGGCCGGTCGCCAGGTCGGTCGTGGTGAACGGGATGTAGCCCCGGCCGCCGTACTCGTCGATGTAGAGGTACCACCGGTTTTCGGTGTTCGACTTGAACACGAGCGGCCCCTCGCCCTGGCTCAGCGAGCCCTGGCCGATGCACTCCCGGACGAACGAGTAGTTTCGGTTGAGGACCGTGGCGGACCGCTCGGCCAGGATGAACTTGCCGCACGCCGACTGGGAGGAGCTGCGCTCGTCCTTGGTGTAGCGGTAGTAGCTGCCGTTGTCCTTGATGAGCGTGGAGTCGATGGTGGAGTAGCCCTTGTCCACCCAGACCTGTGCGGGGCTGAAGGTGCGGAAGTCGCGGGTGGTCGCGTACATCATCCGGTTGTAGCTGCTGCCGGTGTGGTTCGGGTCGTCGGCGGCGTAGAGCTTCGAAGCCCAGAAGACCACGTACTGGCCGATGCTGTCGTCGTAGTAGGCCTCCGGCGCCCAGGTGTTGCCGGCGGTGTCGGGCGAGACCCGGACCAGCCGGGGGGCGCTCCAGGTCACCAGGTCGGTGGACTCCCAGACCACGATGGACTTGCTGCCGGTGCGCTGCGCGGCGTCCCAGTCGCCGCCGCCGTAGATGCGCAGGTCGGTCGCGATCTGGTAAAAGCGGTCGCCCTGCGGAGCGCGGATGATGAACGGGTCCCGCGCACCCCTGGTGCCGACGTTCGAGGTGAGGACCGGCTGTCCGCCGTTGAGCTGCCGCCACCGGACCGGGTCGTTGCCCTGGCTCAACCCGAAGTAGATCTGCTCGCCGTTGGCGCTACCCTCGCCGGTCATGTAGCTGAACAGGTAGCCGGCGTAGGTGGTGGGCGGGAGCGCGTCGGTGCGGACGAGTTGCCACTGCTGGTTTGCGCCGCCGGTGTCGGTGTACTGCGAGATCCGGCCGCCGTCCGTGGTCGACCAGTCCCACACCTCCAGAGCCTTGCCGCTGTTGCGGTTGACGAGCTTGACGTACCCGCTGTCGGTATCCACGACCCGGAACTGCTGGTTGGTACCGCCGTTGTCGGGCCACTGCACGACATCGGCGCCGTCGGCGGTGGAGGAGCCCGAGATGTCGACGAGGCTGCCGCTGTGCCGCGCACGCAGCTTGTGGTAGCCGCCGCCGGCATCGACGAACTGGAACTGCTGGTTGGTCTGACCGGTCCGGGCCCACTGCTGAACGGCCGCTCCGTCCGCGGTGGACCGGCCGGCGATCTCGACCGCCTTTCCGCTGTGCCGGGACACGATCTGGTAGTACGCCAACGGGTCGATCGTGGCGGCGCTGGCCTGCTGGCTGGGGACGAGCGCGGTGAGCCCGGCGACGAGTACCGTGCCGACCAGCGCGGCGCCGAGGCGACGGGGACGACGGCCCAGCCCGGCGGGCCGTTCAACGACGAACATGTTCAACTCCTGATCCGCTGCAACAGGTCCATGGAAAATCCCTGAGATCTCGTCGCGGTGCGACAGGTGACCGGTCGGGGTCCGGTCGCGCGCTACTCAGTGACGCCGTCGACCTGGAGGGTCTGCACCGATGCCGCGGGGAAGGCGACACTGACCCGTTTGCCGTCGACCCGGGTGTCCTGGCGTTCGGTGTACCGGTCACCGCCGGCCGGCACGGTGGACCAGCGCGGTACCAGGCCGCCGGAGCCACCGGTCACCTGGCCGAAGCCGGACATGTCGAAGGTGAGGGTCTGGGCGGCCCCCGGGTTGACGGCCACGATGACCAGCCGGCGAGCGCCGGGGTCATACCCGGCGACGGCGTGGTCCACGCCGGTGTCGATGATCCGCATGCCGGGGCGGATGTGCCGGGTGAACTGGGCGAGTACGTAGTACTTCGGCTGTACGGCGCCGGCACGCAGGGTGTTGAAGTCGTACTGGATGGCCGCCCAGCCCGCACTCGGGTCCATCACCTGCCAGTAGCACCACGCGGTCGGATGTAGCCAGCGCCAGTCCAGGCACAGGTTGCGCGCCATGGTGATACCGGTACCGTCGCTGTCGCCGGCCTCCGAGTTCCAGAGAATCTTCCCTGCGGCCCGTACGTCGCTGTACAGCAGATCGCGTCGACCACTGGCGCCCTGGTATCCGTGCACGTTGACCTGCCGTACCACCGCCCTGGTGCCGGCGTCGAAGCTGTTCCAGGTGTTACGGGCCAGGTCGTAGCTGGTTTCGTCGGACGCCGAGATGGCGACACCGGTCAGGCCCTGCCGGTCCAGTTCGGTGCGCAGGTTGGCCAGCACACTGCGCTGCGTGGTGGCGTCGATGTGGCATCCTTCCTGCGTGCCGTCGGCCCGCCACCAGTTCGACGACGGTTCGTTGAAGGGATCCACGGTGCGGAAGGTGACGCCCCAGCGGTCGCGGGCGTAGCGTGCGGTCACCGCCAGGTGCAGGGCGTGTTGACGGTGGTTCCACGACTGGAGGTTGAGACCGCCGTTCGCGGCGCCGGACGGGTTGTGGTTGAGGCACATCCACCACATGGGGGAGTTCGCGAACAGCTCGGCGATCGCCCCTCGCTGGACCGCCTTGGCCAGCGCGGCGCGTTGCTTGGCGTCGACGTTCCAGTTCCACGCCGACGACGCCGGGTCCTCGTTGTGCCAGTCCTGCCAGAAGCCCTCGATCTGCTTGAAGCGGGGGATGTTGGGGGAGGCCACCATCGTCTCGCCGTCGACGCTGTTCCAACTGCAGGCGCCCAGGTTGTAGCGGGCGATGTTCAGGCCGAGACCGGGGAGCGTGGCGCCGTTGTACGCCACGGACCTGGTGGTGAAGAAGATGTCCGCGAAGTCGTCCCGGTCGCCGAACACGTTGGCCCACCAGGCCAGCGACGTGCCCCAGCCCTCCCACCCGCCGTAGTCGGCGCGAGGATCGATCGTGATCGTGACGTCGGCGCGGGCTGGGCCTCCGGCGATCGCGCCACCTAACGCTCCGGCGCCCGCTGCGACGAGCAGCGTCCTGCGCTTGGTCATGGGTCCTCCAGCAGGCTGTGGGACACCGCCAGGTGCCGGGACGGGAACGCGGCGAGCCCGTCAGCACCGGCCCGGGTCGGCTGCAGATCACGCCGAATTGCTGTGAGCGTTCACATTCGCCTGGCCCGTCAGGGGCGGTTTGTTTCGGGCTTGTGCTGAAGTGTTGACGCTCGTAACTGCGATGTCAAGGTTGGCGACGGTGCGCCTCCGGTCGGTCGGGGAGGGCGGCCTGGGATCGTGAACGGTTCCGGTGTGCCCGCCTCGGCGTCGGCCTGGAGTGCCCGGCCGGGTGGCGGAGGGGCAGCGTTTGTCCTGGCTGATCCGTCGGCGAGCACTTGACGGGCATACGCGCCATGTTTACATTCGTCTATGTAAGTGTATTGACTGAACTTGTGGCGGATGTCCTGTAGGCCGGACCGGGGGCGGCGTGGACCTCGGGGCGGGCTCGGGGTGCGCGGCGAGCGGGGCGGCCTCACCTGGAGGGTCGCCGCATCTGTTAGCGCTCACAGTTGCGGTCGGCGGGCTGACGCCGCGCAAGGGACGATGCTGTTCTCGTCAACACCGGCCGTCCTCCTCGGTAGACGGTGCAACATCGAACGTCAGAGCATCACCCGGTACGAGGCCACTCAACATCCATCGGTGCGCGTTCCTGTGCACCCCTTACCTGGACGGTCCAATGAAACGTATCAACCACCACCCCCCGACCGGCCTGTCCCACGTCCGGTCAGCTCCGCGTCTCGTGCTCGCCACGGCAACCGCCATCACCGTCGTGGCTGCCGGCATCGCCGCCCCGACCGGCGCGCACGCCACAACCGGCCCGCTCCCCGCCCGAGCCGCCTCCGCACCCGCCGACGCCCATGCGACGACGGAGAAGCTGAACCGCGGAGCGATCGCGATCCGCTCCGACAGGGGCAACTTCGTGTCCTGGCGGTTACTGCGTACCGATCCGCCCGGCACCGCCTTCAACGTCTACCGGGACGCAGTCAGAATCAACCCCACGCCGATCACCACGGCCACCAGCTACCTGGACGCCGGCGCGCCCGCGGACGCGACCTACTCCGTCCGCCCGGTCACCGCAGGTGTGGAGATGCGCTCCGCCGCCGAGCCCGAGGTCGTACCGTTCGCCACCTCACGTGACGTGCCCTTGCAGATCCCGCCCGGCGGCTCGACGCCCAGCGGTGAGTCGTACAGCTACTCGGCCAACGACGCCAGCGTCGGGGACCTGGACGGCGACGGCGAGTACGAGATCGTGCTCAAGTGGGACCCGTCCAACGCCAAGGACAACTCACAGTCGGGCTACACCGGCAACGTCTACCTCGACGCCTACAAGCTCAACGGCACCCGGCTGTGGCGGATAGATCTCGGCCGCAACATCCGGGCCGGTGCCCACTACACCCAGTTCCAGGTCTTCGACTACGACGGCGACGGCCGCGCGGAAGTGGCGATGAAGACCGCCGACGGCACCCGCTCCGGCACCGGGCAGGTGATCGGCAACGCCAACGCCGACCATCGCAACTCCAGCGGCTACATCCTCGCCGGCCCGGAGTTCCTGACAATGTTCAACGGCCAGACCGGCGCCGTGCTCTCCACCGTGAACTACGAGCCGGCGCGCGGCAACGTCTCCTCCTGGGGAGACAACTACGGCAACCGGGTCGACCGGTTCCTGGCCGGCACCGCGTACGTCGACGGGCAGCGACCGTCGCTGATCATGGCGCGGGGCTACTACACCCGGGCCGTGATCGTCGCGTGGGATTTCCGCAACGGCAGTCTGACCCGGCGCTGGACCTACGACTCCGGCAGCGGCGGTGCGTACGGGCAGGGCAACCACAACCTGTCCATCGCCGACGTCGACTCCGACGGCCGTGACGAGATCGTCTACGGGGCGGCCACCATCAACGACAACGGCACCCTGATGTACTCCACCGGCTTCGGGCACGGCGACGCGATGCACGTCGGCGACCTGATCCCCAGCCGGGCCGGCCTTGAGGTGTTCACCATCCACGAGTCCGGCAACCAGCCGGCTGCCGACGTGCACGCCGGCAGCAACGGCCAGGTCATCTGGCAGCGGCCGAACAACGGGGGAGCGGAGGGTCCCGGCCGAGGCGTGGCCGCCGACATCTACGCGGGCAGCCCCGGCGCGGAGTTCTGGGGCTCCGGCACCCAGATGGGCAACCTGTACAACAGCTCCGGTGCCTCGATCGGCCGCAACCCTTCCTCGGCGAACTTCGTCATCTGGTGGGACGGCGACGCGCAGCGGGAGTTGCTCGACGGTACCCACATCGACAAGTACGGGACCGGCGGCGACACCAGGCTGCTCACCGGATCCGGGGTCGCCTCGAACAACGGCACCAAGTCCACCCCGGCACTCTCCGCCGACATCCTCGGTGACTGGCGCGAGGAGGTCATCTGGCGTACGTCGAACAACTCGGCGCTGCGCATCTACTCCACCACCGACTCCACCAGCATCGCCCGGCCCGCCCTGATGCAGGACCGGCAGTACCGGGTCGCCGTCGCCTGGCAGAACACCGCCTACAACCAGCCGCCGCACCCCAGCTTCGCCATCGGGTAGCGCACCCTCGGCGGGATTGCGCCGAATGCAGACCCATCGGGTACGTGCACAGCCAGGTGCAGTCGAGGCGGTCAGGTTCACCAACCCTGACCGTCCTCGGCTTCCCGGGAACGCTGGACGACGACGGATCGGAGCGTCTCGACGGGCAGCGGTCGCTCGACCGGCCCCGACGAGCAGGTGGTTTCCGGTCGCGTTGTCACGAATCGCCTCCGCCTGCCGTTCATCCGGTGTCGAACGACCGAGGGAGAACGTTCACGACGACGACACCGCACATCGCGGTCCCGGGCGGCGGCTCTACACCGGCGTGATGGCCGCCAAGCTGCTGCCGCGCACACCGGTGCGACCGTCACGGTGGTCGACAACCGCGACCGACCTGGGCGCCGTCCCCGGCGCGGCCGGGCACACCGTCGCGGTCGCCGTCGCCGAGCAACTGCGCGATATCGCCGGGTGGTTGCGGTCCGCCGCCACAAGGCTCCGATATAGCTGGAGTATCGGGCCACGCCGGAGGGTGTCGGTGGGCCGGCGCCGATCCCGACCGGCACCTCCGACACCCGGTGAGGACGACGGCATGCTTCCCATCACCCGTGCCGCCGGCCGGACGCCGCTGGCGTCCCTGCTGAGCTACGTCCGTCCGCACGCCCGTGGACTACTCGGCGGAGCGCTCCTGATGTTCCTCGGCGGACTGGCCAATCTCGCCCAGCCGATGGTGGTCAAGAGCCTGATTGACGCGCTGACCGGCGGCACCCCGTACCACCAGCCGATGCTGCTGCTGGTGTCGCTGCTGGTACTCAGCGTGATCGTCGGGGTCTGGGGCATGTACCTCGTGGAATTGACCGCCGAGAGCGTCGTGTTGACCGCGAGGCAGCGGCTTGTCACCCGGTTGCTGCGCCTGCGCGTCGCGGTCGTGGACGGCGCCGAGCCCGGGGACCTGCTGTCGCGGGCGACGGGAGACACCACGCAACTGCGGGCGGCGGCCACCAGCAACGTCATCGACCTGGTGGCGGGGACCTTCCAGATCGCGGGCGCGGTGCTCCTGATGGCGCGGCTCGACGCGGTTCTGCTCGCGGTGGTACTCGTTGTGCTGCTGATGCTCGCCGCCGTGACGCTGGCCCTGGTACCGCGGATCCGCAGCGCCGGGGAACAGGCGCAGGAGGCGGTCGGCGGTATGGGAGCGGTTCTCGAGCGTACGCTGGGCGCCTTTCGGACGGTCAAGGCCAACGGCGCCGAGGAGCGGCAGGCCGCCGCGGTGCATGACGCGGCCCGGCAGGCGTGGCGACGCGGGCGGCAGGCGGCGCGGTGGGTCTCGCTGGCCGGCATCGCCACCGGCCTCGCGGTCCAGGTCGCCTTCATCGTGGTGCTGGGCGTGGGTGGGGCGCGGGTCGCCGCCGGCGGTCTCGCCGTGTCATCTCTGGTGGCCTTCCTGCTGTACCTCTTCTACCTCGGCGGCCCGGTGACCCAGCTGGTGGGCGGCTTCACCGGGCTACAGGCGGGCCTGGCCGCGGTCCGGCGGATCGACGGGATCGCCGAACTCGCCGCCGAGGACCTGGACCGGCCCGTGGACGCCCTGCCGGGCCGCACCGCGGCGCCCGTGACGGTGACGTTCCGGGACGTGTCGCTGCGACATCGGCCCGGCGGCCCGACGATCCTGGAGCACGTCGACCTGCGGCTGCCGGCGACCGGCCTCACCGCCATCGTGGGGCCCTCCGGTGCCGGGAAGACGACCCTGCTGGCGCTGATCGAGCGCTTCTACGACCCCACCACCGGCCATGTCGAGATCGACGGCCGCGACGTACGGGATTGGCCCCTGGCCGACCTGCGCGCCCGGATCGGCTACGTCGAGCAGGACGCTCCGGTCCTGTCCGGAACGCTGCGGGACAACGTGACGATGGGCTCGGCACACGTGCCGGAGCCCTGGCTGGCGGAGGTGCTCGAACGGACCCGCCTCGTCCCGCTCCTACAGCGGCTACCGGACGGCCTCGGCACAGAGGTCGGTCATCGCGGTGCGTCGCTGTCCGGCGGGGAGCGGCAACGCATCGCGATCGCCCGCGCCCTGCTGCGCCGACCGGGGCTGCTGCTGCTCGACGAGCCGACCTCGCAGCTCGACGCCATGAACGAACGTGCGCTCGGTGAGATTGTCGCCGCCGTATCCCGGACCACCACGGTGGTGATGGTGGCGCACCGGCTGTCCACGGTGACCCGGGCCGACCGCATCGTCGTGCTGGACGCGGGCCGGATTCGTGCGGTAGGCACGCACGCCGACCTCGTGGACGACTGCGAGCTCTACCGCGGGCTGGCGGCGACCCAGTTGCTTACCGGAGCCGGTGCGCAGGTGCGGAAACAAAGCTCCGATATCGCGGCGGTATAGATCCACCTCGGATAGTGCTCGCACGACGGGCTCAGGACGCCGGAGCCCGACTGACACCGAGGAGGTACATCGAGATGGTGCAGAAGAAGGCCTACCAGCGGCCCACCCTGTCGAAGGAAGGCAGCTTCGCCCGCAAGACGGCCGGCAGCCTTTTCACCAGCTGCCGGGAGTCGTTCGTCACCCAGAAGCCGCGGTCGATCTGCAGCTGACGGCACGAGCCCACCGTACCGAGACAGAGGGGTAGTGCCCATGGTGGCCGTTCCGGACATGGCATCCGGGATCTCGTGGTTCGTGGCCGTCCCGGACACCGACGCCGGTCGCGCGCTCGTCGAGCCGCTCCGGCAGCGGGCCACGCGGCTGCGGATGCTCACCCATGCCTCCGGGCGCCCATGGATGCTCGGCCGGTGGACGGACGACGAGGTGGCGGTGGCCGAGTTGGGCGACCGCCGCCTCGTCGCGCTGGGCGAACACCGCCTCTCAGCGGATGACCTCGAACGACGCGCTGCGGGCGCCCGCGACGCCGGGCAGATGTGCGCCGCCCTGCAGGGCCTGCCCGGAAGCTTCCACGCGCTCGCCGCGACCCCGGCGGGGACGGCGCTGCACGGCAGCCTGTCGGGATACCGCCGGGTCTATTTCATCTCGGTGGGGGAGCAGACCGCCGCTGGCGACCGGGCCGACGTACTGGCCGGGCTGGGCGGCGCACAGGTCGACGACGAAGCGCTCGCCCTGCGGATGCTTGCCCCGTACGCCCCCTGGCCGATCTTCTGGCAGCCGGTCTGGCGCGGGGTGCATGCCGTACCTCCGGACGGCCGGCTGCTTCTGGACCGCGCCGCGGCACCGCGCACCGTGACCCGGTGGCGCGCTCCCGAACCCGTGCTCGATCTGGCCACCGCCGCCGACCGGCTGCGTCGGGCGTTGTCTGACGCCGTCGCCGTGCGCGCGGGCGCGAACGACGTGATAGCGAGCGACCTGAGCGGCATGGATTCGACGTCGCTGTGCGCGCTGGCCGTCCGCGGCCGCAGCCGGGTGGTAGGGCTGACGTGCGTGAGTCCCGACCCGCTCGACGACGACCTGCCGTGGGCCCGCCGGGCCGCCGCCGAACTCGGCTCTGTGATCCACGAAGTGGTGGACGGCGAGGCGAACCCCCTACCGTACGACGGCATCCTCCGGGCGGAGGACCGCTTCGACGAGCCGACCGCCGCCGTGCTGTACCGAGCGAGCTTCCTCGCCGTGTCCCGCCGGGCTGCCGCGCACGGCGCTCGTACCCGTCTCACCGGGTTCGGTGGTGACGAACTGCTCACCGCCGACCCCATGATGCAACTGACCCTGCTGACAACGCATCCCTGGCAGGCTCTTCGTCACCTGCGACTGCTGCGCGCGGCATACCGGTGGGGACGCCGGGACACGCTGCGTGCGGTCGTGGACCGGCGCTCGTACGGCCGCTGGATGGCGTCGCTCGGCGAAGACCTTGACGGTGCCGAGATCGCGCGGGTGCGTCCGCTCCTCGGCTGGGGCGCACCGGCCACGACAGCGCCGTGGCTCACGGCGGATGCCAGGGCGGGGCTGGGCGAGGCACTGCGCGCGCGGGCGACCGCGGCGGTGCCGCTCTCCGGCGACCGCGGGCTGCACGGTCGGCTCGCGGGGGTGTACGCCGGTGCGGCAAACGCCCGGCACCTCGCCCAGTCGACGCGCCGGGTCGGGGTGAGCGTGGCTCTGCCGTACCTCGACGACCAGGTCCTCGAGGCGTGCCTGACGGCGCACCCCGCCCACATCACCTCACCCCGCGACTACAAGCCCCTGATCCGCGCCGCTATGCAGGGCGTGGTGCCGCAGGCGCTGCTCGCGCGCGACACCAAGGCCGACACCTCGATCGCCGCTATCCGTGGCGCCCTCCGGTACCGCGACGACCTGCTCGCACTCGCCGACGATTCGCGGCTGGCCGGACACGGCCTCGTGGACGTCGCCGCACTGCGCGCGGCCCTCCGCAACCCGGACGACCGCACCTGGTACGACCTCGACCAGACGCTGGCCTGCGAGACCTGGCTGCGCACCGTGGAACCCGCACCCGCTATCCGATGAGGGAACGACCATGACGTGGAAGCTGCGCGACCGGGTGTCCTGGACCCCGACCGAGTACGGTGGCGTGCTACTGGACTCCACCTCCGGCGAGTACTGGACGCTCAACCCGACCGCGGCGGCGGTGCTCGCCTCGCTGCTGGCCGACGGGAGCCCCGCGCACGCGGCCGCACGACTCGAGGAGGAGTTCGACGGCGACGCCGCGGCGATGGCCGCGGACGTGCCCGGGCTGATCGCCGACCTGGAGGCAGCCGGACTGGTGGTCGTGGGGTGACCTCGGAACAGGTACTCCGGCACGACCCCGGGCGCCTGGGTGTGCGGCGCCGGCTGGTCGTACGCGCGGTCGTTGCCGTGGCCAGGCTGCTGGCCGTGCAGAAGCCCGATCGCATTCATCGGGTACTGCACCGCCTGAGCCGTGGCGCGCGTCCGGCGAGTCGTGCGGAGGCGGCCACCGCACGCCGGGACACCGTCGCGATCAGCGCCTTCTGCAGCGGTCCACTCGGATGCCTGCCGCGCTCGATCGCCACCGTGCTGCTGTGCCGGCTCGAGGGCGGCTGGCCGGTGTGGCACGCCGGCGTACGGCGGTATCCGCCGTTCGGCGCGCATGCCTGGGTCTCGGTGGATGGCGCCGCGGTGGACGAGCCGTACCCGGAGGACTTCCACATCCCTCTGCTGACCGTCGCCGTCGAGAACCGGCAGCAACTCGGATGAGCGCGGTGCTCCCGTACCTCTCCGTCGTCTGCCGCGGCGCTGTCGTCGTGGTGTTCGCGCTCTCCGCGGTCAGCAAGCTTCGCAGCCGGGCGGCGTACGCTCGGTTCCGCCGTTCCACCCGGCTGTTGACGGGCCTGCCGGAGGATCCGGCCTCGGCGCTGGCCGGGCTCGTCATCGCCGGTGAGGTGATGGTGGCGGTGACCGCATCCGCCGGCCCGCTCTCATCCGCTGGGCTCGGCGTGGCCGGCGTGCTGCTGTGCGGCTTCACCTGGGCACTGGCGCGGTCCCCGGAATCAGGGCAGGCACTGGAGTGCGGCTGCTTCGGCTCGTCGGTCTCCGCCACCCGCCACACGGCCATCGCCCGTAACCTCCTGCTGCTGGGCGTGGTGTTCGGCGGACTCGTGAGCAGTCACATCGCGACCGGGGCCGTACCGATGCGCTGGGGCGCCACGCTGGTATGTGTGGTGGGCGCCGTCGCGCTGGCCACCTTCATCACCCACCTGCACGAGATCACGTCCCTGTTCACCGCTCGTCTGTGAGGCCGCGTCATGTCCGTGCTCGTCGCCGCCGTCGTGCTCAACAGCTTCGTGTGCGCGTTCAACACCGCCCTGCTGGCCGCGGTCGTGCGGCGCCTGCGCTACCAGTCCGAACTGCTGTCCGAGGTGGAGCGACAGGGCGTTCCCGCGCGTGCACTCTCGCGCGGTGACACCGTGGGAGGCTTTCTCGCTCACGACACCCGCGGCCGGCCGGTCACCTCGGACGTACCGGCGGACACGCTGGTCGGCTTCTTCAGTCCCACCTGTGCATCCTGCCGTCGTGAGCGCGCACGGTTCCGGGCGGTGGCGGCGCGCTGGCCGGGCGGCTCGGGGCAGGTGTTCGCCGTGGTGACGGGACCCGGCGCGTCGGCCCGGTTCCTCCACCAACTGGAGCCGGTGGCCCGGATCATCGTCGACGCGGACGAGGCGATGCGACACGCGTTCGGTGTCGAGGGATTCCCGGCGATCTTCGTGCTGGCGGAGTCCGGGTGCTTGAGCTGGACCGGGCTACACGCCGATGCGGTGCCGGGCCTGACCGCGAACCCGGTCGGCCCGCAGACACGGTGACCGCACGCACAAGGCGGGGCTGTCACTTCCGGTCCGGGGCTCGCGTCCGAATATCGTGATCCCATGAGTACTCGCCAGGTGCCCGCGCGGATCGGTGACCTGCCACCGATCGGGCGGCCAGCCAACAGCGCCTTGCTCGAAGCCGGTATCACGACGCTTGCGGAAGTGGCCGCCCACCGGCCCCGCGATCTCATGGCCCTGCACGGGGTAGGGCCGAAGGCGATCAGCATCCTGGCTGCCGCGCTGGCCGAGCGTGGCCTCTGCGGCGGCGAGTGGTGACGGCAGGGGTTAGCCGCGGCCGCCGTGCATGCGTCGGCGGGCGCGGGAGCGTGCGGCTTCGGCCGGGGTCGAGCCGGTGGTTCGGGCGGTACGCAGGATGCCGGCGAGGGTGTCGGCGATGCCCCTGACCCGGACGGCGGCCTGGGCGGAGGTCTCGTGCAGCAGCTCGACGGCGGTGGCGTGGATGATGCCGCCGGCGCTGACGACGACGTCCGGCGCCCAGAGGATGCCGCGCTGGTGCAACAGGTCGGCGGTGGCCGGGGTGTCGAGTTGGTTGTTGGCCGGTCCGGCGATCGCGGCGCAGCGCAGCGCCGGCACCGTACGCGCGGTCAGTAGACCGCCGAGGGCGGCGGGAACGAGCACCTCCACGTCGGCGGTCAGGCACTCCTGCGGGCTGACCCAGGCGGCACCGGCGGCCTCGGCGAGCGGGCGCAGGCTCTCGTCGATGTCGCTGGCGACCAGGGTCGCGCCGGCGTCGGTGAGCATCCGCAGCACGTGGCTACCGACCCGGCCGAGGCCGAGCACGGCGAAGCTGCGCCGGGACAGGTCGTCCGAGCCGAACCTCTCGGAACACAGCGCGTGTAGTGCGGCGAGTACACCAACGGCGGTGTACTCGGAGGAGTCGCCGCTGCCGCCGGCGTCGACCGGTCGGCAGAACGCGTACGGGGTGCGCTCGGCGATCGTGACCATGTCGTCCGGTCCGGTGCCCACGTCCGGGCCGGTGGCGTAGCTGCCGGCCAGGCCGGCGATGACGTCGCCCACGTCGTGCAACACCGCCGTGCGGTCGGTCCCGTTCGGCGGGCTGCCCAGAGGCAGGGCGACGACGGCCTTGCCACCGCCGTTGGGCAGACCGGCCAGCGCGCACTTGTCCGACATCGCGGCGGAGAGCCGCAGTGCGTCGGTGAGCCCGGCACGCCAGTCCGGGTAGGGTGCGAGCCGGCAGCCGCCGATGGCCTGCCCGAGCTTGGTGGAGTGCACCGCGACCACGATCGGCAGGCCCGATCGTGCGCCTTGCCCGACGACGACGTGTTCGTGCGTGAAGTCCGTGTCGATCCCGCTCGTGACCATGATCGCTCCCTGCCGTTCGCTTGTCGCAACCGGGCCGACATTAGGCATGTGGTCGGCTCTGTCTCGCTCTTACCGAACGTCGTTCGAACAAGCTGGCAAAATCTGGGTCGTGGACGAACTTGATACGGCGATCATCGAACGCCTGCAAACGGATGCCCGGCAGACCAACCGCGAACTGGCCCACGCGGTCGGCATCGCGCCGTCCACCTGCCTCGAGCGGGTACGCGCGCTTCGGGAACGCGGCGTGATCACTGGGTTCCACGCCGAGATCAGCCTGCCCGCCCTGAACCGCGGTGTCCAGGCCCTGCTGCACGTACAGGTCCGGCCCCTGAGCCGTACCGTCATCGACAGCTTCAAGAAGTACGCGATGGACCTGCCCGAGGTGCTGTCGGTGTTCGTCGTGGCGGGCGGCGACGACTTCCTGGTCCACGTCGCCGTGCCCAGCGTGGACGGCCTGCACGCCTTCCTCATGGACAAGTTCAGCGGGCGCCGCGAGATCGTCGGCTTCCGCAGCTCGATCATCTACCAGCACGCCCGGAAGCAGGTCATCGAACCGATCGATCTATGATCATGTGAGCGCGATCCCCGGCGAGTCGGAATCGCGCTAGGCGTGCTGTCGGCGCACCATCTCGCCGATCCAGATGGGCGCGAACGGAGACGTGCAGCCCGGGGAGGTCGGGTAGTCCTTGAGCACCTCCAAGCGCTCGCCGATGGCGATCGCCCGGGCGCGGTGCTCGGCATGCTCGATCCCGATCTGAGCCAGGCAGTGGTTCATCGCCCACTGCAGGCGATCCGGGGCACCCTTCATCTCCGCCTCGATGACGTCGAGCAGTCCTGCGAGGTCGAGGCCCTCGGGCTTCTTGGCCACGCGTTCGGTGGTCAGCGCCCAGCCGGCACTCGCGACCACCGGGTCCGGATCGGCAAACCAGGCCAGGCGCAGCTCCTCGGAGTGCGGATTGTTCTTCACCACGTAGTTCACGAGCCAGTCGTGCACCTTGGGCGTGCGCGCCTCGCGCAACATGGCGTCCAACTCGTCACGCGCGAACGCCTTCGGTCGGCAGATCAGCATCGCCAGCAGTCTCGCCGCGGTGTCATCCGTCGCCCAGAGCTGGCGCGCGAGTTCCTGCTGCGTCTTCAGCCGCTTCGCGAGCGCGCGCAACTTGCTGAGGTTCACACCGTGATCGTCACCGTGTTTCTCGTTCACCTTGCGGATCTTCGGGTCCTCGAGCTCGGCCAGCTCGGCCAGCACCTCGGCCAGCATCGTCTCGGTCAGCGTCGTCTCGGCCATCTCAGCCTCCTGTCCACCACGGGCGAGATGCAGCCTACGACGGAGTCCCTACCGGCGGCGCCGCGGTGCGGACCTTCGGATCCGGTGGCAGCCTGCTCGGAACGTATCCGCCGAACGGAAACGGGCAACCGGTTACCGCTGCTCGACGACGCGGAAGCTCAGGATGTCGGTGAACACGCGGCCGTACGAGTCGGTGGCGGTGACCACGGCGCGGTGCGGGCCCGTGGCGAGGTCGGCAGGGAGCTCGAACCGCCACAGGTGCATCGTCCGGTCGGCGAGGCTGCCGCCGTGGACCAACTGCTGCGCGGCGGCGGTCGGATCCGACCACTCCGGGCCGACCAACTGGCTCTCACCGCGCATCTGCTGGGTGCGGATCGCCGGCCGTACCCCGCCGCCGTCGATGCGGACCTTGACCGTGGAGCCGGTGGCACCCATGAAGAAGTTCGTGGTGAGCCAGGTCCGGCCGGCCAGGTCCGCGCGGTCGATCACGTGCGGGTCACCGAGCTCGGGTGCCGGGCCCTGCGGCTCGTCGTTCCACTCGCCCCGCGCGACGTACCACTCGCGGTAGGTCGGGCTGTTGACGCCGAGTTGCGTCTGCACCCGGTCGCTCTCGCCGGTCACCGTGAACCGCTCCTTGAACGAGCTGCCCCTGACGTCGAGGGTGAGGATGCCGGGCCGGCCGCCGTCGCGCTGGAGTGCGGTCGGGTAGCCCTCCCCGGTCACCTCGCCGGAGTACCAGTCGCCGGAGATCGCTCCCGCCGTGATGTGCGGGAACGGCAGCCCTTCGACTCCGTAGACCTCGCGCCAGCCCCTGACGGCGTCGCCGGCCCTCAGGTTCTCGATCGAGTGGCTGTGCCCGGCGACGGCGACGGCCTTGCGGCGCTTGAGCAGGTCGTACACCTCGCGGACCTGGGCCACCTGGTGGATCGGGCTGCTCTCGTCGGCGAAGTTCAGCAGGCCGATGTGGCTGGCGACCACGACGAGCTTGTCCCGGTCGACCCTGGCCAGGTCCCGCTCCAGCCACTTGAGCTGGTTCTCGTCGAGCCGGCCGGCGTAGCGGGGCTGATTCACCGGGTCGTTGCAGCTGGGCCGCGTACCGTCGACGTTGTCGACCTCAGGGGTGCACGGGTAGCGCACCGTGTTGAGCGCCAGGACGTGCACGTTGCCGACGTCGTACGAGTAGTACGCGGGTGCGAGCTGGGCCCGGAACGTGTCGAACGAGTGCTCGGCCGTGGTGGCATCGAAGTCCAGGTCGTGGTTGCCCGGCAGGAACCGGGCCGGGCCGTTGGTGAGGCGGGTGAGCCGCTTCACGTCCGGGTAGAGGGAGAGGTCGTCACCGACGACGTCGCCGATGAAGAGGCTGCCGCAGCCCTGGTAGTCGTGCCGCCTCGCGAGGTCGTTGATCGCGCCCTTGCGGGCGTACCCGACCTCGGTCTGGTCGTACGTCTGCAGGTCGCCCGCGATCACGCAGTGTTGTTCCTGCGACCGGGTGAGCGTGCTCTCCACCAGGGGGAAGTTCACCGCGGCCGGGAGCGGCCCGGTCGGGGCGATGCCGCCGTAGCGCAGTTCCGGCGAGCCCTCGGGCAGGTGGTGGTAGTGGAACTGCGCGACGTTGAACTCGTCTACCGGCACCTGGTAGCCGGACGGCTGGGTGACGAAGACCGTCATGTTGTCGTACACGGGAAGCCGGTAGCGACCGTCGCGGTCGGTCGTGACGACGTCGCGACCGTTCGACACCTCGACGCCGGCGAGGCCGCGCTCGCGGCGGTCGCTGACACTGTCGCGGTCACGGTCGACGAAGACCCTGCCGGTCAGGACGGTGGGGTCGGCGGGACGGCCGTTGTCGCGGAGCACTTCGACGTGGCCGCGGTACGCGGTCTCGTTCCAGGTCTTCTCCGAACGGGTCGCCATGGCAGCGGGGGCGGAAACGACCGTCGCGGTCGCTCCGGCGACCGCGACGGTGGTGAGGGTTGTCAGGGCGACGCGGAGTTTGCTGCGTACTCGCGTGGAGGACATCAACATGCACTACTCTCCGGTGAGTCGTCGGGACACGGTCGGTCATCCGACCGACAGAAATTGATCTTCCACGATCAACCTGAACAAAAGCCTCCACTTGGGGCAAACCTCGGTCGTAGCCACGATTTCGAGAGTTCACCTGACCGCCACTTGTCGGCAGGGATCAGCCACGACCGGAGGACCCGCTGGTCGTCACGCCATGCCCAGCGATCCAGGGCGCGAGGTCACGGTGTCCGTCCTGATGGACCTGCCCCGGGGCGGTGGCTGGGCCGTCCACCGATCGGTGCAGGTGTGGGAGTGGTGGGACGGACGCGGCGGCCCGGATACGGCGGGAGGCGATCCGGCGGCGGCCCGCCCCGACCCGTTGGGCAACCTGGCCGTGCTGTGGTTCAGTTCCCCCTGACGCAGAATTCGTTGCCGTCCGGATCGGCCAGCACGACGGCGCTGTCCTGATCGACCTCGAGCCGAGTGGCACCGAGGGAGACCAGCCGGTCGACCTCCGACTGCTGGTCACCGGCCGGGGCGAGGTCGAAGCGCTGTCGGTTCCTCGCCTCTTTCGGGGCCACGGGTGGGCCTCCCCACGCGACCTTCGTACCGCCGTCCGGTGACTGGATCGCGGTCTCCTGGTCCTGGTCCCACACCAGGGGCCAGCCCAGCGCCTCGCTCCAGAAGAGGCCGACCTCCCGGGTGCCGTCGCAGGCGAGCTCCCCGAGCAAGCCGCACCCGGCGAGGAAGGCGTTACCCGGCTCGACCACGCAGAACTCGTTGCCCTCGGGGTCGGCCAGGACGACGTGCCCCTCTTCGGGGCGCTGCCCGACGTCGAGGTGGCCGGCGCCGAGCCCCAGCGCCGTCGTCACCTTGTGCTGCTGGTCGGCGAGGCTGGCACTGGTCAGGTGAAGGTGCATGCGGTTCAGCCCCACCTTCTCCGTGCGGCTTTGGACGAACCGGAGGCTGAGCTGGGTGTCGCCACCGGGCAGGAGCGCACCAGTGGCCTCCTCGACGACCTCCCGGCCGAGGAGGCCGGCCCAGAACTGCGCCAGGCGGGCCGGGTCGTGCGCATCGAAGGCCACCGTCAACAGTCGCGAGAGCATCACCGCAGAGTAGACAGGGGTCGGCAGGACAACAAGGCGGCGAACCGAGCCTGCCGTGTCGGGATCCCCTGGCCCGCCTGGTTCAGGGGGATGACAGTCACCGCATGGCACCGGCCAGGACCGTGGTCACGACCTTGTGGACGGCTCCGGGCTCCGGTGGGCTGCCCGCCGCTTCGGTGAACAGCAGGTGCGCGGCGCCGATCAGGGTGGGTGCGAGGGCGTCGATGTCGGCGTCGGAGGCGATCCGGCCATGGTCCCGCTCGGCTGTCAGGTACCCGGCGATCATGGCCACCCCCTCGCCGACGAGCGGAAACCGGGCGGTGCCCGCCGCACGCAGCCGGGTGCGCAGTTCGTCCCGGGCGATGACAAGGACCACGATCGCGACCATGACCGGCTCGAAGAGGGTCACCAGGGCACGGGTCAGGTTGTCGGCGACGCTGCCGGTTCCGGCCGCGTCCCGCACTGCGGTGGCCTGAGCCTCGACCTGAGCGATGCGGTCCAGCACCAGCTCGGCGAGGAAGGCGTCGAAGTCGGCGAAGTGCCGGTGCAGGACCCCCTTGGCAACGCCCGCCTCCGTGGTGACCGCCCGGCTGGTGAGGCCGGTGACGCCGTCGTGGACCAGCACCCGCACGGCGGCGTCGAAGAGCTGTCGGCGTGGATCTTGTAGTGCTACGCCGGTCGGCAACGGGCGTCCCTTTCCTCGCCGAGCGAACACGATTGCAGTAGTGGGCATGCGCCCACTACTGTGGGCGCATGCCCACTATATCGTCGTCGCCCACCCCGGACCCGCACCTGCACCGCCGCATGGCGGAGTCGTTCGGGATCGACCCCGAACGGTACGACCGGAACCGGCCCGCGTACCCCGACGCCATGATCGAGCGGATCGTGGCCCTCAGCCCGGGCGCCGACTTCCTCGACGTCGGTTGCGGCACCGGCATCGAAGCCCGCCAGTTCCTGGCCGCCGGCTGTGCGGTGCTCGGGGTGGAGGCCGATCCCCGGATGGCCGACTTCGCGCGCGGGACCGGCCTCGAGGTCGAGGTCGCCACCTTCGAGGCGTGGGAGCCGGCCGGGCGGACCTTCGACGCGGTCGTCTCCGGTACGGCCTGGCACTGGGTCGACCCGATCGCCGGCGCGGCGAAGGCGGCACGGATCCTGCGACCGGGCGGCGTGCTGGCGCCGTTCGGGCATGTGTACCAGCTTCCGCCCACCGTCGCGGACGCCCTCGCTGCGGAGTACCGCCGCGTGGCCCCTGACTCACCGCTCAACCTGCGCGGCCCTTCGGACGGCTCGCTCCTCGACGGGTACCAGGCGCTGTACGCCAGGGCTGCGGACGGGATCCGCGAGGCGGGCGGGTTCGGCGAGCCCGAACTGTGGCGGTACGACTGGAAGCGCTCGTACACCTGCGACGAGCTCTTGGATCTGGTGTCGACCTCGGGCGGCCTCAGCAGTCTGCCGCCAGACCGGGTAGCGGGGGTGCTGGCGGCCGTGGGCACGGCGGTCGACGCCCTGGGCGCCTCCGTCACGCTGTCGTACGCCACCTGGGGCCTCACCGCGACGCTGACCGGTGTCCAGTCCCGGGAAAGGAAGGCCAACTGAGCCGGTGCGCCGACGACTGTCACTGAGGTACGCACCCTCCGCCAGCTGCGGTCGGGGCTGCGGCAGCGGCTGGTTTGCTCAGGACTGCTCGGTGAACTGCCATCATGCTTCCATGCCGCTGCCCGCACCTTTGCTACTGGCCAAGGCGCTTCGTCTGCTCGACCGGGACGAGGTGACGCGGGCGGAGGTGGCACTCAGGGACGCCCTGGCCGCCGGGGATGCCGACACCGGCGGTGTCACCAGGGTTGTCGCGCTGTGCTGTCTCGGCGATCTGATGGCTTGGCAGGGCCGGCGCACCGAGGCCGTCGAAATGCTTCGCTTGTGCCTGGACACACCGGTACCGGAGCATCTGGACGACGTATGCGCCGACGAACGGGCCCGGGCACGGCAACTGCTCCCCGGGTTGTCGTGACCGAACCTCGACCAGGTCGTCCAGGTCGTCTTCGAGCCGGGCCGTGCCGGTGTCCGCCTCGGCGTACGCGTCCTCGTACTCGGGCAGCCAGTGCCGGACCTGCGCCACCGTCAGCGGGTACCGGGCGATCAGGAACGGCTCGACCCGCACCTCGCGTACCGGCCGTGCGTCGGCTGCGCTGGCGAGGAACGGCTCGACGGTGTCCTCGACCCCGCCGCTGCGCTCGATGGCGCGGACCGCCTCCAGTTCCGCGTCGGGCAGGCCCATCTGGAACGTGCCGCCCGGAACCTTCCGGAACACCACGCCCGACGGGGTGTGCCGTCATGCCGGGCGCCCGGCCACGATCTCCTCGGTCCACATGGCGCCGAACGCGAGCAGCCCGGTTGCCGGTTGATCTTTCCGCACGGCCGGCTGGGCCACCTCCGGTGAACTACTCCGGCCCAGGACGATGTCCTGGGCCGGAGTAGTTCCGCGGCTGTCGGGCTTGCGGATCAGGAGATGTTGATGTCGCTGCACCACATGTAGGCCTGGTCCAGGTGCGATGCCTGCCAGATCACGAAGAGGATGTGGTGGCCGGTGCGCCCAGAGGTCGAGACGTTGAACGAGATGTTCTGCGCCGGCGCGTAACGCCCGGTCGTCGTGATCAAGTCGAGGTTTCCCCAACCGAGGCGCTGGGTGGTGGGGTTGAACCCCTGCTTGGTGACGTAGACCCGGAAGTAGTCGGCACCGTGACTGGCCTGGTCGTACAGCTGGACCGTGAAGCTGCGGCCGACGTTGGTTGCCTTCCACGATCCGGGGTTGTTCAGGCTGTTGTTCCTGGAGAGGGCGTTGCTGCACAGCTGTCCGTCGGGGGTACGGGCTTGGAACTGCCCGCCGAGGCCGTCGCGCAGCGCGCTCATCCAGTTCCACATGGTGTCAGGGTTGGCCTGGAACGCCTGGTAGCACGTGGGGTCCTGTTGCTGCATGGCCGGGTTCGTGTGGTTGCTTCCCCAGTCCTTCCAGCACTGGTAGGCCCGAGACGCCGGGTTGACGATGGTGCCGTGAGCTTGGGCCGTGCCGGTCCAGGTCAGCGTACTGGCCACCATGGCGAGCACAATGACAAGCGCTCGAAGGGGCTGGCGGGCGGCTGACCGGGCTCGCCCACCGGATTGATCGGGCTTGTGTGAACGCACTGTACATCCTCCGTTCCTCGGGCGCTGACGATCACTGTGGGAGCGCTTCCAGCAAGTATCACACCTACGGGTCGAAATATCAACGATCGTCTATTAGTATTGGCATGGGCCGAGTTGGCCGGAGTCGCCGTCGGGTGCGTGGCTTGTCCGCCCGGACGGGCGGGGAAATCCGGCGGTCAGCGACGAACGGCGTGACAGGTCGCCGGACGGTTGGCGGCACCCGACGCAGGGCGAAGGCAAAGTCCTCGGTAAATATACGTGGGCTGTAATGAGGTTGGGCCTCAGGCGGGGACGGGCAGGACGGATCGTGGATCAGAGGCCCGTCACGCTATCCGCAACGGCTCGGCGTCGGCTTGCCGCAGCGCCAGCCCGTTGCCCGGTTCCGTCAGGTTCACCGGCGCGTCGCCGCCGAGTGCCTGCACCGCGCCGTCGAAGAGGAGTGTCTCGATGCGGACGTGGTCGTGAAACCACTCCAGGTGGCGTAGGTTCGGCACCGCCGCGGCGACGGCGAGGTGCTGGTTCGGCGCGGTGTGCGCGGAGACCTCCAGTCCGGCTGCTGCGGCCACCGCCGCCGCCCGGAGGAACTCACTGATCCCACCGCATCGAGTCACATCCACCTGCTGGCAGTCCACGTACGGCACCATGCGCTGGAAGTAGGCCAGGTCGTAGCCGTACTCGCCGGCCGCCACGTCGGCGGTCACCCGGTCCCGGACCATGCCCAGCCCGGCCAGGTCGTCGGAGCTGACCGGCTCCTCGAACCACCGGACGTCGAGGTCGCCGGCCGCCCGCAGCACCCGGATCGCCTGCTTGCGCCGGTAACCGCCGTTGGCGTCGACGTAGAGTTCGGCCTCCTCACCGATGCTGCGACGGGCGGCTGCCATTCGTGCCAGGTCGCGTCTCTCCTCGGCCCCCCACGAGCCGCCAATCTTGATCTTCACCCGGGGGATGCCCTGCTCCCGTGTCCAGGCGGCCAACTGACGGTGCTGCCGCTCCCTGTCGTAGCTGGTGAATCCGCCGCTGGCGTAGACGGGCAGCCGGCGTCGTGCGGTACCGAGCAGGCGGGCCAGCGGCAGGTTCAGCCGGCGGGCCTTGAGGTCCCAGATCGCGTTGTCCGCCGCGGAGAGGGCCAGCGCCCCGGTTCCGGGCCGGCCGGCGTTGCGCAGTTCACGGTGCATCGCCAGCCAGGCGGCCGGTACGTCGTCCGGGTCGATCTGGGTCACGACCGGCGCGAGCAACTCGGTGACGACACCGGCGGTGACCGCCGGCCCGTACGTCCAGCCGAGCCCGGTGCACCCGTCGGCGCTCGCCTGGGCCAGTACCAGGGTGGTGCTGGACCAGGCGAGCGTGGCGTCTGCCTCGGGCCAGTCGGTCGGCATCCGGTAGGCCCGGGCGACCAGCCGCATCCCGCTCACCGCCGGCGGCTGGTGCCGGTCCCGGACGCGCCCGGCCCGCGCCCCGGGACACGGGTGCCGGCCAGCGCGCTCAACGCGCCGATCAGCGCGGTGGTCGCCGCGACCCCGGCCGCCGCGCCGACCAGCGCCCGCAGCGGCGCGGTGGGTTGCTCGGGGCGCTGGGCCCACCGGCGTTCCGGCATCGGTTCGCCGTGATCGCCGCGCAGTCCGGCGCGGAGCAACTCGGCGAGGTGGATCGCGGCACGCCCGTCCGCCGCGCCCTGCTCGATCTGGGTACGGCAGCTAAACCCGTCGGCGAGGATGACATCGCCCGGTTCGGCGGCGCGTACCGCCGGCAGCAGCACCCGTTCGGCGCAGGCCTCGGAGACCTCGTAGTGTCCCCGTTCGAAGCCGAAGTTGCCGGCCAGTCCGCAACAGCCGGAGTCGAGGAAGTGTGCCGTCACCCCGGCCTGGCGCAGTACCGCCGCTTCGGCAGTTGTGCCGAGCACGGCGTGCTGATGGCAGTGGGTCTGGATCAACGCGGTCCGGGAGAGTTGGGGCGGCCGCCAGCCGGGGGTGTGCTCGTGTAGCAGTTCGGCCAGGGTCACGGTCTGCCGCTTGAGCCGGCGTACGTCCTCGTCGTCGGGGAACAGGTCGAAGGCGTCGGCGCGGAACACCGCGGTGCAGGAGGGTTCCAGGCCGACCACCAGCGCGCCGGCCCGCAGATGCCGCCGCAGCGAGGCCACCGTGCGCCGCAACGTTCGCCTGGCGGTGTGCAACTGGCCGGTGGAGATCCAGGTAAGGCCGCAGCAGACGGTCTCGGTCGGCATGCGTACCCGCCAGCCGGCGGCTTCCAGCAGCTCGACGGCGGCCCGGCCGACCGACGGGTGGAACCGGTTGGTGAAGGTGTCCGGCCAGAGCACCACCTCGCCCCGCGACCCGTCGCCGCTCGGCGTCCGGTCGGCGAACCAGCGCTGGAGCGTCGGCTCGGCGAAGAGCGGCAGCTCGCGGCGCTGGTCCAGGCCCGCCGCCGACTTGACCAGCCGGGACAGGCCGGGTGCGTGGGCCAGGCTGTTGACCAGCCGGGGGACCCGCGACGCGCGCGCGGCCAGGGCGGGCAGCCAGCCCATCGAGTAGTGCGCGCGGGGTCGGAGCCGCCCGGCGTAGTGGTGGGAGAGGAACTCGGCCTTGTAAGTGGCCATGTCGACGTTCACCGGACAGTCGGACTTGCAGCCCTTGCAGGCGAGGCAGAGGTCGAGGGCGTCGCGGACCGCGGTGGAGCGCCAGCCGTCGCCGATCGTGCCGCCCCGGTCGGTACCGTCGAGCATCTCGAAGAGCAGCCGGGCCCGGCCCCGGGTGGAGTGCTCCTCCTCCCGGGTCACCATGTACGACGGGCACATCACCCCGCCGTGTTCGCGGCGGCACTTGCCCACCCCGACGCAGCGCAGTACCGCCCGGGGGAAGCTGCCGGCGTCCTCCGGGTAGCGGAATACCGTGTCGACCGGGCCGTGGTTGTAGTCCACGCCGAGCCGCAACTGGGTGTCCATCGGGTACGCGGGCGTCACCTTGCCGGGGTTCATCCGGTCGGTCGGATCGAAGATGGCCTTGAACTGGCCGAAGGCGCGAGCCACCCGGTCGCCGAACATCCGGGGCAGCAGTTCGCCGGTGGCCTGTCCGTCCCCGTGCTCGCCGGAGAACGAGCCGCCGTACGAGACCACCAGGTCCGCTGCGCGTTCCACGAAGGACCGGAACTGCCGTACGCCGTCGGCGGTGCGCGGCTCGAAGGGGATCCGGCTGTGCACGCATCCCTGCCCGAAGTGCCCGTAGCGGGACGCCTGTGCGAACCCGAACTCCTGGTAGAGCCGATCGAGGTCCCGCAGGTAGGCGCCGAGCCGCTCGGGCGGGACGGCCGAGTCTTCCCAGCCGGGATAGGTGTCGGCCATCCCGGGTACCCAGGCGGTGGCGCCGAGGCCGGCCTCCCGGACCGCCCAGAGCTGCGCCTCGTCGGCCTCCTCCTCGAAGCGGAAGACGATCGGCCCGTCCAGCCCCTGCGTCTCGGCACTGAACCGCTGCGCGGCCTCGTCGGCCTGCTGCGCCGTGTCCGCACCGAACTGAACCATCAGCCAGCCGCCGCCCGGCGGCAGCATGTGCAGGGCCGCCGGGTGCAGGTGCTTGCGCTTCTCGAAGTCGATGAGCTTGTCGTCGATCCCCTCCAGGGCGATCGGGTCGTACGACAGGACGCGCGGCACGTCGTCGGCGGCGGTGGCGAGATCCCGATAGCCGAGCACGACCAGGCACCGTGCCTTGACCGTGGGCAGCAGACGCAACCGGGCACGCAGGATCGTGACCAGGGTCCCCTCCGCGCCGACCAACGCCTGGCCGAGGTGGAACCTGTTCTCCGGCAGCAGGCTGTCGAGGTTGTAGCCCGAGATCCGGCGGGGGATCTTCGGGAACCGGGCGCGGATGTCGTCGGCGTACTCGTCGCGCAGCGCCCGGAGCTGCCGATAGATCTCGGCCCGCCGACCGCCGCCGCGCTGGATCTCGGCGTACTGCTCGTCGCTGGTCTCACCCACCCACATCCGGGTGCCGTCGTAGAGCAGCACCTCCAGTTCGACGACGTTGTCGACCACCTTGCCGCTGCGCTGGGCGCTGGCACCGCAGGAGTTGTTGCCGAGCATGCCGCCGACGGTGCAGTGGTCGTGGGTCGCCGGCATCGGGCCGAACTCCAACCCGTACGACGCCAGCCGCTCGTTGAGCGTGTCCCGGACGATGCCCGGCTCGACCAGGCAGGTCCGGCGCTCCTGGTCGACCTCCAGCACCCGGTGGCAGTACTTCGACCAGTCCAGCACCACGGCCACGTTGGTGCACTCGCCGATCAGACTCGTACCGCCGCCGCGGGACAGTACCGGGGCGGCGTACCGCCGACAGACCGCCACCGCCGCCACGGCCGCCTCCACGGTACGCGGCAGCACCACCCCGAGCGGTACCTGACGGTAGTTGGAGGCATCGGTCGAGTACGCGGCCCGGGAGCCGGCGTCGAACCGCACCTCCCCGTCCACCACGGCGCGCAGGTCGGCCGCGAGCCCCGACACGTCGATCCCCTCGACCGGCCCGGGGGTCCGGATGACCGGGTCGGGCAGGTGTGTCGCACTCATCTCGGTACGCCGGTTCGCTCCGTGCCGCCAGCCGGCACGCCGGGCCCGATGACCCGCTCGCCGCGCTCGCTCATGACCGAAGCTGGTTGATCTTGTCGCGGGTGACCGTGGCCAGCTTGGCCATCCGGTTCGGTTCGCCGCGCAGGAACGCTTCGGTGAACGCCTTCGCCTGTTCGTAGCGCACCTTGCCGGGCATCGGCGGCTCGTCGGCGTTGACCTGGCAGTCCACCAGCGCCGGCCCCGGGTGGGCCAGGGCCGCCCGGATCGCGGCGGAGACCCGCCCCGGCTCGGTGATCTTGGCGCCGTACCCGCCGCAGCTCTGGGCCCAGGCGGCGAAGTCGGGCTCCGGCTGCGGGTGCCGGACGGCATACTCGGGATAGCCGAGGACGATCTGCTCCCAGAGGATCTGCCCGTACGCGTTGTTGTTGTTGACGATCACCTTGATCGGCAGTTCGTGCCGGACCGCGGTGAGGAACTCCGCCATCAGCATCGCGAAGCCGCCGTCCCCGACGTACGCGATCACCTGCCGCCCTGGGTACGCGCGCTGGATGGCGATGGCGTACGGCAGGCCGCACGCCATCGTGGCGAGGTTCCCGGAGAGGTAGTACTCCCGGCCGCCCCGGATCGTCCAGTGCCGTGCCGACCAGGTGGCGATGGTGCCGGAGTCGCAGGTGAGAATCGCGTCGTCGGCGGCCATCTCGTCCAGGCAGCCGACCACGTACTGCGGGGCGATCGGGTGCCGGCTCGGGTCGCAGAGCGACTTCATGTCCGCCCGCCACTCGTCGCGGGCCCGCTGGTACTTGCCGAGGAAGGAGCGGTCCGAGGCCGGTTGCAGCATCGGCACGAGCTGCTTGAGCGCCAGCCCGGCGTCGGCGGTGACCGCCGCCGCCACCGGCAGCCGCATGCCGATCTGGTCGGCGTCCCGGTCGATCTGGACCACCTTCGCCTGCCCCGGCGAGGGCAGATAACTGGAGTACGGAAAGTTCGTCCCCACCATCAGGAGGGTGTCGCACTCCTCGATCAGTTCCTCGCTCGGCTTCGTGCCCAGCAGCCCGAGACCGCCGGTGGCGAGCGGATGATCGTCGGGAACGACCTGCTTGCCGGGGAGCGTCTTGACGATCGGCGCGGCGAGGCGGTCGGCCGCGGCCAGCACCTCGTCGCGGGCGTTCCGGGCGCCGACACCGACCAGCATCGCGACCTTGCGGCCGGCGTTGAGCACCTCGGCGGCCCGCTCCAGTTCCTCCTGCGCGGCCGGCACCGGAGGACGGGCGACCGACGGACTGCTGCGTGGCGGGGCTCCCGGGCTGACGTGCCGGTACGGGTCGGCCGTGGCCGCCGCGACCTGCACGTCGTTCGGAAAGGTCAGGTGTGCCACGGTGTGCCTGGCCAGGGCGGTGCGGATGGCGATGTCGACCACACCCGGCACCTGCTGCGGGTTCATGACCACCACGTTGTAGCCGGCGACGTCCTGAAAGAGCAGGTCGGTGTGCACCTCCTGCTGGTATTGGGAGCCGATGACCGAGGTCTCCGACATGCCGGTGAGGGCCAGTACCGGGACGTGGTCGAGCTTCGCGTCGTACAACCCGTTGAGCAGGTGGATCGCTCCCGGGCCAGAGGTGGCGGCGCAGACGCCGAGCCGCCCGGTCGCCTTGGCGTACCCGGTGGCCATGAAGGCCGCGGCCTCCTCGTGGTGGACCAGGACGAACCGCAGCCGGTCCCGCTGTCGACGGAAGCCTTCCATCAGGCCGTTGATCCCGTCGCCGGGAAGCCCGAAGATCGTGTCGACGCCCCACTCGACCAGGCGGCGGGCAACGACCTCTCCGACAATCTCCTGCATCACTGGTCCCCCGTATCCGACCGGCCGAACTGGTTCAGCGACGGCGGCGGCCGAGCAGATAACCGACGACCAGGGCGACCGCGATCCCGACCGCAGCCGGCCGGGCCACCCGGCCGCGGAGCTGCCCCACGCCCGCCCTGGGATCTGCGGCGGCACCCGCGGCGGCACCGACCGCCTCGACGACACGGTCACCGACCCGCCCCCGCGACATCGCCCGTCCCCCCGTCGCCTCGGCCCCGAACATCCGTCCACCCGACGATAGCGAGTTTTTATCCGAATACTGGACATACCGCAAAGGATCCGAGCGGCACACCGGCACCTGCACGGGTGAGCCGGGTCGGAGGCTTCCTCCGGGCCGGCCGCCGACGGTCCGGAGGAGGTCACGCCCCTCCGGCTGGCACGGACCTGCCGCCGCTGCTACCCGTGCTGAGGTGCCAGGGCGGGCGACGAGGGGGCCCCAGGATTCGACGGATCTTCGCATCTCGGAGGTCGTGATGTAGCGAGGTCTCCGGTTTGGGTTCGGCGACCACGCTGAACCTGAACCGGAGACCTCGTGGACACCCGTAGGGTGCCGAACTCGGTTCGGGATCTGGCGTTCCGGTGCGGGAACGGCCCCCGGCTCTCCGGTTCAGCGGCCCTCGCGGGCCTGGCGTTCCCGGGCCCTGGCTTCCCGACGGCGCTGGCCGGCCCGGTCCAGCCAGTAGTAGACCGCGTCGTACCCGGCGATGCCGAGCGCGACCAGGCCCAGGATGCCGGTGATCACCGCGACCGGGACCAGAGTCAGCACCGAGCACAGTACGGCCACGACCAGGAGCCCGATGCCGATACCGAGGCTCCACCTCCCGAGGCCGCTCATGCCGGCCTCAGCTCTCCGGACAGCGCACGCTGCCCGTTCGCCCCAGCCCGCTGGCGTGGATGTGTCACCAGTGTCCCTTCCTCTTGGTGCTCGGCGCCCGGCAGCACGTGCCTGGCGTGCGAGGCAGCATAGACGCCTCGCGTCGAACTGGTCGCGTCCACACCGGAGGTCCGGCACGACGCTCACGGCCGCCGCACGTCGCGGTGAACCGGGTCAGCCGTAGCCGCGCCGGTTGTTGTGGAACTTCAGGTGCGGGTTGTGCGGGTTGCGCCACGAGGTGAGGTGCGGTCGTCCGGGCGGCGCAGGAACCGTCGGAGTCCTGTGCATGCCCAGCCGACCGCACCGGCGTTATCCGAGCGGCGCCGTCCGGGTGTCGGGCGTAGCGGCCAGCAGCAGCGTCGACACGGCCGCGAAGGCGGCCGCACCGGCGAAGACCAGACCTGGTGACGCGTACGTCAGCGACCACCCGAACGCCGTGCCAGCCGCAACCGGCACCACGGTCTCGGCAATGGCGCCGATCCCGGTCAGCGCGCCCTGCACGGTCCCTTGTTCGTCGGCCCGGACGTTGCGGGAGATCCACGATCGTGCGGCCGCACCGCCGACCGAGCCGAGCACGCCGACCGCCTGTAGGACGTAGAGCATCCACGGCACGGACACGAACGCCGTACCTGCCAGCGACGTGACGCCGAGCAGGCTGCCGGCCACCGCGGCACGCTTGTCGCCGAACCGTCGGACGACCGGACCGACGGCCCGCGCCTGGAAGACCGCGCCGGCGAACGCGCCCGCCGCCATCACGACGCCGACGTGCGTGGTGCTCCAAGCGAACTGGTACGTGAGGAAGAACGTCCAGACCGACTGGTGGGTCACGCGGGCGACATCGGCGCAGAAGCGGGCGTACCCGAGCCGTCCGAGCACCGGCCGGCCCAGGACGACGGCGACCGCGCCGGCCGGGTTCGCCAGCCGCAGGGTGAGCGGGGTGGTCCGGTCACCGGGCCGCGACTCGGGCAGGACGAACCAGCCGTACGCGACGTTGGCGAAGGACAGCGCGGCCGCGGCGAAGAACGGCAGGCGTACGTCGACGGCGCCGAGCAGGCCGCCGACGGTCGGGCCGGCGACGAAGCCGACCCCGAACGCGGAGCCGATCAACCCGTACGCGCGAGCCCGCGACTCGGGCTCCGTGACGTCCGCGACGTACGCGTTGACCACGGTGTTCGTTCCCGCGCACGCACCGGCGAGGGCGTGGAACACCAAGAGCGTCCAGGGGCTGAGTGACATCGCATGGGCCAGCCAGTCGAGGCCGAGGCAGGCCAGCGACGCGAGCAGGACGGGCCGTCGACCGTACCGGTCGGAGAGCCGACCGAGCAGCGGCGCGACGGCGAACTGCAGCAGGCCGTAGATCGAGCCGAGCAGGCCGGACCAGAAGACCGCGGCGGCGGCGTCCTCGGTGACGGCCGTCATCAGGGCCGGCACGATCGGCACGATCAGGCCGAGCCCGAGCATGTCGAGGAAGACAGTGACGAGGAGAAAGGAGAGGGCGGGCGCCCGGCGCATTGCGGCTCCTGAGTCTTGAGCGGGCAGGGCCCCCTCGCGACTCACGATCCGCCGAAAGTACGGAGGATCAGACTATCGTCGCCGTCAAATCGTTTTCGCCGTCGCCTTGGCACCGACTCGACCGCCGTCGGGGTGAGCCCCCAGCAAGGAGCACGCCGTCAGGCCCTGGCCGACCGTCGGCGTACGACCACGACCACGACCACGACCGCGACGGCGACCAGCGCCGAGCCCAGCAGGATCAGCGGCACCGCGGGCATCGGCCACGGCGAGCGGACGTACTCCGTGACGATCACGACCGCGCGGTGGGGCTCGTCGGTCGCGGAGCGGGTGAAGCGGATGTCGTCGGTGATCTGCGCGGGCCTGAACTCCCCGTCGTAGCGGGTCAGGAAACGGGGGCCGACCAACGCCGCAGACAGCGTCGGGTATTGCGGGTCCGGCTTCACCTCGCCCGCGAAGGTCAGATCGGGCGCCTTGCCCCTGGGCGCCGGATTGCTGATATCCATCCGGTGGTCGGCCAGCACGTACAGGCGCAGCGGCTGACTGCCCTCGGCCGTGGCCGACAGTCGCATCGGGTAGACCGGAGTGTCGGTCTCGAACTCCAGCCGCATCGGCGGCAGTCCGGCGGAGAGGCTGCCGGAGGTCGGGGCCAGGCGCACCGCGACGACGAGCCAACCCTCCGCGAGGTACGGTCCGAGCGCGCCTTCGAGGGCGGCGGGCAGGGTGAATTCGTGGTCGCCCAGCCAGCGCGCCACGGCGGTGGCGTCGGTGCCGGCGAGTTGGGCGACCTCGTAGGGCCCGATCTCGATGTGGTCGACGACGGTGGCGCCGCGATCGGACTGCGGGGGTGCACCCGCGCCGTCACCGTCCACCCGCACGCGCCGCACCTCTACGTCCGGGCGGCTGATCCGGTCGAGCTCGCTGAACAGTTCCCCGTTCGCCACCTCGAACCGGGCGCGGGCGGGAACCGGCATCAGGAACGCCGCCTGGGTCGCCTCGGAACGCGCCTGTACCGAGAGGGTGATCGACTCGGTGCGGCCGGTCAGCTCCACCAGCGCGGTCTCCTGCTGCGCACGCAGCTTGTCGTTGGCGACGAACGCCCCGCAGGCGCAGGCGCCGGACGTCGCGGGATCGACTCCCAGCATCGTGCCGGCGAGCGCAACCACCACCCCGATCCGGGCTGCCGTGCGGCCGATTGCCATGACCCGTCGGACGTGGTCGACCACGGTCGGGTTCCGCCCTCCGGTCCGGCCGTCGTGCTCCTCGGCGACCTCCGGTCGGATCACCGGCCGGCCTGTTCCGCGGACTGTCACAGCACCCTCCCCGTCGTGTCGTCGGCATAGTGTGCGGCAGCTCCGGAGCGTGACCGGGCGGGGGTCCAGTCGGCAGCACACGGTCAGGTCCGGTCGACCCGGGTGCATGGCGACGACGGCGCCGACTGATGCTGTCGGTGGCCAGCCGGAAACTCCGGGAGAGCGAGGTGTGCCGCAGGAGAAGCTGGCGATCAGGCACCCGGCGCGCCCTCGCCTTGATCAAGGAGGCTAACCTGCTTACCGTCGACGAACACCCCCGCAGGCTTCAGATGGTCGCGACCCCTGCAGGCCAGGTCTCCGCCTGATCGACCCCGGCCGGTTACCCCTTGTAAGGAGACGACTTTGGGAAGAAACGGCCTGCGGTGGCCGGTGTCGATCATCGCGTTCGCGCTGGGCCTGACCTTGTTGACCGGCTGCGCCATCGACAAGGGCTCGGCACTCGCCGCGGATTTCGAGGACGACTGGGCCGGCACGCCGGACGTCGCCGAAATCCATACCACCGACAACAACACGCTGCCCTTCCTCGGAACGGCGAGCGGCGTGCTTCTCCTCAAGGACGGCACCTCGGCCGACCGCGTGACCGAACTGGCGAACGAGCTGAGGGAGTACGTCGCCGATCGCGACAACACCACCGGCCGGATCACGGCGGACGGGATCACCTTCACCGTTGTCGCGGACAAGACCCGCGCCGGCAAGGTACTGGCGCTGTGGCACTCTCTGACGGACGACGCCCGGGTGGTGACCGGCGACATCAAGGATGCGCCCTGGAAAGAGAAGACCGACCGCTGGGAGATCAAGGTCACCGCGGTCGATTCCGCCGGCGCGATGGCGCTGTTCAAGGACATGATGGCCGACGGCGACCAGCACCAGCCACTCTCGAAAGTGACCTCGCTGGAGGTCAGCACCGAGCGTGGCGTGCGGCCCTCGCTCCGCGTCGAGACCGACTTCAACGATGGTTTCCCCGCCGAGGCGATCGCCGCGTACGACGCGGTGGTCGCTCGGTACCGCGTCGTCGGGGCGACGCTGCGACGCGATCGTGCGACAGGATCGGCGGTGAGCATCGTCGTGGCGGACAGCGCGGATCTGGCCCGTGCCGGCGAACTCGCCAGGACGGCGGCACCGACCCTCGGTGCCGCCGTCAAGGTCACCAGCGACGGCGGCGACTGACCTGGCCGAGGGCTGGGCGCGGCGTCCAGTCGTCGGGTCCTGGGCCAACGACGTTTCCCGCCCGTCGTGTCCGCGGCAGGGCGGAGGTGGCCGGCGTCGGGTTCGGTACCAGCCCTACGGCGCTCCGCCGGGTGCCAGCCATCTGGCCCGCAGGTCCGGCCGGAGAAAGGCGGCGGGGGAGGCGATCGTGAGGCCGCCGTCCACCGGCAGCACCGCGCCCGTGACAAAGCCCGCTCCGGCGAGGAAGAACACCGCCGCCGCCACCTCCTCCGGCGTGCCGGTACGCCCGAGCGGGTAGCCCGCCGAGGCGTCGGGAATCCCGTCGCCGCCGATCAAGCCGGGCGCGACGGCGTTGACCCGTACGCCCACCGGGCCGTATTCCAGGGCGAGCTGGCGGACGAGTCCCTCCAGCCCGGCCTTGGCGGTCGCGTACCCGGGCAGGCCGGGTGCGGCGAGGGTGGCGTTGACCGAGCTCACCGCGACGATCGCGGGGCCGGCCAGCCGAGGGTGGTCGCGCCGGGCGGCCGCGGCCAGCAGCGGCAGCGCCGCACGGCTGACCGCGAACGCCGTGCCGAGGGTGGCGTCGAGCGCCGAGCGCCACTGGGCATCGGTGGTCGCGGTGATCGGCGCCACCGGCATGGTGGCCGCCGCGAGCACCACCACGTCGAGCCGGCCGGCCAGTTCGACGGTGACGCCTACCGCGGCCTTGGCGCCGGTCGCGGTTGCGCAGTCCCCGACCAGGTCCGCCGCGTACGGGGAGTCGTCGACCTGCTCCAACGCGGCACCTACCACGGTGTCCCCGGCGTCGGCGAAGGCGCGGCCGATCGCCCGGCCGATCGACGAGCCGGAGCCGACGACCAGGACTCCCCGGGTCACCGGAGCCCCAGGTCGTCGAGGATGTCGGCGAGCGCGGCCAGGGTGCCCGGGGTGGCGTCCACCGCCGGTGGCCGGACCGCCGGTGAGTCGATGATCCCGCGACGGACCAGGACGTGCTTGTGGACCGACCAGGCGATTCCCGGTTGCAGGCCGAACCGGATCAGCGGAAGCAGCCGGTTGAACGCGGCGCGGGCGGACCGGACGTCACCCGTCGCCCAGGTCTGCAACACCGGCCGCAGCAGGTCCGGGAACTCGCAGGCGGGCATGGTGCCGACGGCGCCGAGGCGGTACTCCTCCAGCAGGAACAGGGCGTTCTGCCCGCCGAGTACCAGCAGGTGCGGGGCGACGGCCTCGACCACCGCGCCGACCTTGGGCGCGGTCGGCGGGGCTTCCACCTTGACCGAGGCGACGCCGTCAACCTTGGACACCTCCGCGATCAGCGGCACCGGCATGGTCACCCCGGTACTTCCGGGGGCGTCCTGCACCATCACCGGCAGGCCGCCGTCCCGGGCGACCGTTCCGTAGAAGTCGACCACCTGCGCGGCGCTGGGCTTCACCATGAAGGGCGGTACCACCATGACGGTGCTCGCGCCATGATCCGCGGCGCGGCGTGCCTGCTCGACGGCCTCGGCGGTGCCGGTGGCCGCCACCCCGGCGACCACCGGCGGGTGTGGGCCCACCACGTTGGTCACGACGTCGAGGATCCGGGCCCGCTCGGTGGTGGAGAGGGCGAAGCCCTCGCTGGCGAAACCGAACACCGCGACCCCGTCGACGCCGGCTGCGGCCTGGAACTCGACCAGCCGGCGCAACGAGTCGAGGTCGAGCTCACCGTTGTCGGCGAACGGGGTGGCGAGCACCGGGATCAGGCCGCGTACGTCGGGTGATCGGGTCACAGGTCCTCCAGGAGAGATAGGTCGACATCCACACCGAGGCCGGGGGTGTCGGGGAGTGGGAAGGAGACCGGGCCACCGGGCAGCGGCGCGCTGAGGATGCGGCTCGCGACGGCCATGGTTCCCGGCTGGAACTCGAACGCCGGCATCGCCTCGACGGCGGCGGCGAGGTGCAGGCCGGCGGCGACCGCGACCCCGAGGCCGACCGAATGGTGCGGGGCGACCGGCACGTGGTGGGCCGCGGCGAGTTCCGCGACCGCCATCGCCTCGGTGATCCCGGTCCGGGCCACGTCCGGTTGGCACAGGTCGACCGCGCGGGCGGCGAGCCAGGTCCGGAACTCGTACCGGTTGCGCAGCGCCTCGCCGATGGCGACCGGGGTGGCGATCGCCGCCGCCAGTTCCCGGTGGCCGTCGACGTCCTCGGGAACCAGCGGCGCCTCCAGGAACCAGGCACGCCGTTCGTCCAGGGCCCGACCCAGCCGCAGGGCGTCCGCGGTGTCGTAGGCCCAGTGCGCGTCGACCGCGACGCGTAGCTCGGGGTGGGCGGCGGCGACGGCGTCGTAGGTGGCGAGGTCGGCGTCGACCCCGTGCCCGAGGTGCAGCTTGATGGCGCGTACTCCCTGCCGGACCCAGTCGCGGGCGAGTTCGGCGCGGGCGGCGTCGGTGGGCTTGGGCAGTCCGGAGACGTACGTCGGCACCTCGGTGCGGTACGCGCCGCCGAGCAGGGCGTGCACCGGTGCGCCGTACGCCTTGCCGGCGAGGTCCCACAGGGCGGTGTCGACGGCGGCCAGCGCGTCGGCCTGGTGCCCGACGAGGTGACCGCGTTCCCGCATGAGCCCGGTGAGCCGGGCCCAGAGTGGGCGTACCCGGCGCGGGTCCTGGCCGATCAGCGCAGGGCTGAGCAGTCGGTCGACGATCGCCTGGGGCACCTCCGGCGCCACCGGGGCGAGCGCCTCACCCCAGCCGTACGTGCCGTCGACGCAGGTGAGTTTGACCAGCAGCGTCTCGAACCGGTCGGAGTAGAGGCTGCGCCACGGGGGCCGGAGATAGTACGCGTCGCCGTCACCGCCGTCCGGCCGCGCGCCGAGGTACGCCTCCGGTGGACGCAGTTTCACCACGTGGGTCTCGACCCGCTCAATCTCCACTACAGACTCCCGACTGGCGGTTGACCTTGTGCAACATGCGGGATATCTTGCCGTATCGCGCAAGCAACTTCCAGATAGGGTCGCTCACTCCACACCTTCACCCCCCAGGGCGTGCCCCCGCCGCCCGGTGACTCAGGAGCCCATCATGCGGAAACGCGCCACGCGGACAACCGCGGTCGCCGCCACGGTCATAGTCGGGTTCGGCCTCACCGCCGCAGCCCCCGCCGCCGGCCAACCCGACACCGACCGACCGGGCCGGCGGGTGGTCGACGCCGGTGACAGCATCGTGATCCGTGGTACGACCTACCGGATGCGGATCGTCAAGGACGGCTTCCGGTACTCGTTCGAGACCCCGACCGGCAAGCCCGTCGCGCCGGCCCACCCGAGCTCCGGCCTGCGGATCAAGACCTCCACCGCGACCGACTTCAGCATTGCCGCCGAGACCCGGCTGGTCTCCAGCCCTCGGGCCGCCACCGTAGTGCTGGCGGTCACCATGACGGACGGCGCGCGGGTCACCGTGCACATCCAGCCGACCGACACGTACGCCCGGGTCACCGTGCCGGACCTGCCCGGGCAGAGCAGCACGGTCGACTTCCGTACCGGCGGGGTGGCCCCGGCGTACGGGCTCGGCGACTACGGCTCGTTCGCCGACGGTCAGCCGGAGCAGGGCACACCGTGCAGCGGGAACGTGCAGGTCCGGCCGAGCACCGAGCTGACCGGCCTGGTGCTGGACGACCTGACCAACGAGGGCAGTTGCAAGCGCTTCATCACCAACTTCACCATCTTCCCCAAGCAGCGGTTCGGCCAGGTGTGGTTCGCCGAGGGCCAGAAGCGGGTCGGTCTCACCACGGAGGAGAACCGGCTCGGCGCCGCCGGTGTCGACGAGGTGAAGGGCCTGTACTACTTCGTCGGCCGCGACCTGCGCCAGGTGTACGCCGACTACCGGCAGGCCCGGCACCGGCACGGGTACCTCGACGCCAAGCCCGCCGAGTCTGCCTTCGGGCTCGGCTGGGAGGCGTACGGCGCGCTCGCCTGGGACACGTACCAGTCCTCGGTGATGGACACGGTCCAGGGGTTCCTCGACCACGGGTACCCGCTGAGCTGGGGCGTGGTCGGGTCCGGCTTCTGGCCGGGGCCGCGCGGAAACAAGGTCGAGGGCACCACGAACAGCTTCGGGATGTGGGACGACACCGCCGAGGAGGGGCGCGACGACGGGCTGCCCAACCCGCGCTACCCCGATCCGGACGCGCTGAAGAAGCTCTTCGCCGACAACGACATCAAGCTGCTGCTCGGCGCCCGCAACAACTTCAAGGCCCTGCCGGCCGACGGCGGCAACCACAACCCGAGCTACGACGGGCCGTTCCTGCAGGAGGCGCTGGACCACGGCTACCTGCTCCGCAACGCCGACGGTACGCCGCGGGTGGTGACCCGGGCCCAGTTCCCGTCCGGCGCCAGCTACGTCCTGGACGGCACCAACCCGGAGGCGGTGCGCTGGTATGTCGACCGGCTGCGGCTGTGGGGGGTGGATGGGTTCAAGGAGGACACCATGCTCTACGACCCGAACTTCCACCTCGACGGCAACTGGAACGCGGTCCAGAACGCGCTGCACGACGCCAGCGAACTGCTGATGGTGCGCAACGCGGCGTACTCGGTGCCGGGTGACATGATCCGGATCAACGACACCATCTACGGCACCGGCGAGGTCTACCACGAGGACCCGGACCGGATGCCGGTGAACCTGCTCAACTACGCCGCCTCCGGCGCCGGCAACCTGTCCCCCGACATCGTCGGTGGCACCCCGGGTCCGTTGCTGGGGGACCCGGCGTACCAGCGGTACTTCGTCCGTAACGCCCAGTTCAACGCGATGCTGCCGGTGCTGACCTTCGGCAAGGGCCCGTGGGAACTCGGCCGCGACGACTACGCGGCGTCGGTGAAGCGGCTGGCGCTGTGGCACGAGACGCTGCGCCCGTACATCTACGACGCGGTGCTGGACGGGTACGAGACCGGGTTCCCGAGCGCGGTGACCCCGCTGCCGCTGGCCTACCCGGACGACCCGGCCACCTACGGCCTGGCGAACGACACCACCCGGCAGTACGAGTGGATGTTCGGCGAATCGCTGCTCGCCACCCCGGTCTTCGGCGCCGACTTCGCCACGGCGCAGACTCGGGACGTCTACCTGCCGGCGGGCAAGTGGATCGACATCGAGACCGGAGCGGTGTTCCGCGGACCGACGACCCTGCGCGACTACGCGATCGGTGCCGACCGGATCCCCGCCTTCGCCGGCGGCAAGGGTGTCCTGGTCAGCGGCAAGGCCGGGGCGCTGAAGGCCGAGGTGTACCCGGTCTCGACCGGCTCCCGCTACACCGCCGGCCGGGGCCGCGACGCGGTCACCGTCGAGAACGCCAACACCGGCTGGGATCCCCGCTCGCTGACCGTGCGGGACACCAGGACCGGCGACCGGGTCGGCTACCGGATCGACCCGGTCACGGGTGCGCTGCGGTTCCCGGTCGCCGCGGGACACACGTACCGGCTCACCGGCGGCGGTACCGCCGAGCACACCGTCGCGCGGGATACCGCCGTGCCTGGGCGGGTCACCGGCCTGGAGCACGACACCGGCACCGGGACCACGACGCTGAGCTGGGACCCGGTCGAGGGCACCCGGTCGTACGTGGTGACGGCACAACTGCGGCAGGACTGCGGCATCAGCCCGGAGCTGGTCGTCGGCTCGTCGACCGGTACCGGTCTGGTGCTCGACAACGCGAGTGTCGCCGGCACCTACCGGGTGACCGCCACGAACAGCGCCGGCGGGGGAGAGCCGTCGGAGCCGCATTCGATCGAGCCGTTGCCCGGCGAGGTGGACCCGGTCGTCGTCGTCACCAACGAGGGGACGCCGTCGACCTGCGATCCGGACAACCCGGCGTACGGCGAGTCCGGTAGCTGGCTCTCCAGCAGCCTGAAGGGCTTCGACGGGTCGGGCAGCCGGTACACCCGAACGGCCGGGCTCACCGCCACCTGGCGCGCGGTCCTGCCGGCCGGCAGCTATCAGGTCGAGGTCTGGACACCCGGGAACACCATCTGCAGCGCCGACGCGACGTACACGGTCGGCGGGGTGACGGTGCCGGTCGACCAGTGCGCCACCGGCGGGTCGTGGCACTCGATCGGCACGTACCAGCTACCGGAGGGACTCGCCGCGGTGACGTTGACGGCGGGTTCCGGCGCCACCCGGGCGGACGCGGTCCGCTTCACCCGGCCCTGACGAGCGGTCGACGCCGGATGCCGAGGCAGGTCGCCACGGCATCCGGGCGTTGACCGCATGCAACCTGCGGGATTAGCCTCCCGGATCGCGCAAGCAACTTTCAGAGAGGGTCTCACATGGCAGCGGAATCCGGCAGCAACCAGAGCGTCGAGCGGGCACTGGGCGTGCTGCGCGCCCTGAGCGCCGGGCGGTCCGAGATGCGTGTCTCCGACGTGGCCAAGGCGACCGGCCTCGGCCTCTCCACCGCGTCCCGGCTGCTGGCCACCCTGGAGAGCGCCGGCTTCGTCGACCGCGACCCGATCAGCGGCCTCTACCGGCTCGGGCTCGACCTGGTCTCGCTCGGCGGTTCGGTCCTGAACAACCACCCGGTGCACCGGGAGGCCCGGCAGACGGCGCAGAACCTCGCCGCCGAACTCGGGCTGGGCGCCAACGTCGCGGTTCGGCGTGGCGACCGGCTGTTCTACCTGCTCAACTTCGAGGGCCGGAACGCCCCCCGGTCGTTCGTCCTCGGTGGGCAGTACAACCCGCTGCACGCCACCGGCCTCGGCAAGGCGCTGCTCTCCGGGCTCACCGCCGAGCAGCGGCGCAGCGTGCTGCCCGGCGAGACCCTGCCGGCCTACACGCCCCGCACGGTCACCAACCACGAGCAGCTCGACGAGGAGATCGCCCGTACGCTGGCCCGGGGCTACGCCACCGAGATCGAGGAGTTGGCCCTCGGCCGGGCCTGCGTCGCGACGCCGATCCGGGACGGATCCGGAGCGGTGGTGGCCGGCCTGTCGGTGTCCGGCCCGCTGTCCGCGATCGACCTGGCGCAGCGCGAGGCGGAACTCGTGCGGGCCGTGATCGAAGCGGCCGACTCGATCAGCATCGGTCTCGGCTATGTCGGCCCGGCCCACGTCACGCCGCAGCGGCTCAGCACGCCAGAGGCGGTGTCATGAGCGCCGGCCGCCGGCTCTCCGACCGTACCTTCGGCTTCCTGCTCACCCTGCCGGCGCTGGTGCTGTTCAGCGCGATCGTGCTCTATCCCCTGGTCGGGTCCTTGACCACGAGCCTGTTCCGGCAGAGCCTGGTGCTGCCCGGGCGCAGCTTCGCCGGACTGGACAACTTCCGGACCGTCCTCGCGGACCAGTTCTGGCCGGTGCTGCAGAACACCCTCGTGTTCACCGTCGCCAGCACGCTCATCCCGTTCGCGATCGGCTTCGCGCTCGCGCTCGCGCTGCACACCCGGCTGCCCGGCCGGGCCGTACTCCGAGGGCTGTTCCTCTTCCCGTGGATCATCCCCGGCGTCGTGGTGTCGTTCGTCTGGATGTGGATCTTCAACGCCAACTACGGGGTCCTGAACGGCCTGCTGGTACGCCTCGGCCTGGTCGACGACCCGATCAGCTGGCTCGGGCAGCCCGGTACGGCGATGCTCGCGGTGATCGTCGCCAAGTCCTGGGCGAGCTTCCCCTGGATGATGGTGATGCTGCTGGCCGGTCTCCAGACCGTGCCGCAGACGCTGCACGAGGCGGCCGCACTCGACGGGGCGGGTACGCTGCGCCGGTTCTGGCACGTCACCCTGCCCCACCTGCGCGGCATCGTCGGGGTAGTGCTGTTGCTGGAGACCATCTGGAACTTCCAGCACTTCGACACGATCTACGTGCTGACCGGCGGCGGGCCCGCCGGTGCCACCACGACTTTCGCCGTCTCGGTCTACGACACCGCGTTCAAGGGCTTCGACCTGGGCCGCGCCGCCGCGCTCGGCGCGCTCTGGATGGCGCTGCTGTCGGTCCTCGTCGTGGTGTACGTCTGGGCCTCCGAACGAGGGGAGAAGTCGTGACGATCGCCGAATCCAGGACTCTGCCGGCAAAGGATGCCGGCACCCCCGTCGCCCCGCCACGCGCCCGTCGCCAACGCCGGTCCCGGCCGTTCGGTGCGGCCGTCACCGTCGCCGTGATCGGCGCCTTCGCCTTCAGCCCGGTCTACTGGCTGCTGGTCACGGCGCTCACCCCGAACGACGAGGTGTTCGCCTTCCCGCCCCGGCTGTGGCCCCGGACGGTGACCTTCGAGCACTTCACCAACCTCGCCGACAACCCGGCGCTAGCCCGCTACCTGGGCAACAGCCTTGTCGTCTCGCTGCTGACCGCACTCCTCACGGTGGTCGTCTCGGGCTACACCGCGTACTCCTTCGCGAAGTTCCGCTACCGCGGCCGGCGGTCTTTGATGTACCTGGTGCTGGCCTCCCAGATGTTCCCGCAGGCGCTCCTGCTCATCACGCTCTACCTGGTCTTCAGCGCGTACGGGCTGCTCAACACCTACCTGGCGCTGGTGCTCTCGTTCACGACGTTCACGCTGCCGCTCTGTGTCTGGATACTCAAGGGCTTCTTCGACACGATCCCCGACGAACTGATCGAGGCGGCCAAGGTGGACGGCGCAGGGCAGGGCGCCATCATCCACCGCATCGTGTTGCCGGTGAGCCTGCCCGGCCTCGTCGCCACCGGACTGTTCGCCTTCATCCGAGGCTGGAACGACTTCATCTTCGCCCTCACCCTCGCCGGCCCGGAGAAGCAGACCCTTCCCCCGGGGCTGGTCAACACCTACCTGGGCGAGTTCCAGGCAGCCTGGCCCGACCTCATGGCCGCCTCGCTCGTCGTGTCGCTACCTGTCGTCATCGGTTTCATCATCCTCCAGCGCTACCTCGTCGCCGGCCTCACCGCCGGCGCGGTCAAGGGCTGACGCCCCGCATCCCGTGCCGACCGTCCGGCTCCGGGCGACCCGGCCATAACGCCACACACCTCGTCCCGTAACCACAGGAGATTCCAGATGACATCGTCAGGCAGTCTTCCCGCCAGCTCGCTGTCCCGCCGTAACCTGCTCCGGCTCGTGGGCCTCGGCGCCGGCGCCACGCTGGGCGCGGGGGCCCTCGCCGCCTGCGCCCCGTCGACCACCGGCTCCGCCGGGTCGTCGGGTGACGACGGCGGGAAGGACTTCTCGTTCACCGGGTGGTCGCTCAACGAGGCGTCGACGAAGGACGCGCTCCAGGCGCTCCTCGACACGTACGCCGGCGCCAACGGCGCGAAGATCACCACCGCGTCGTACCCGTACAACGACTACCTCAACCAGGTGCTGCTGCAGGTCCGTGGCGGCACGCTCACCGGCGCCGTACAGGTGGACGTCGCCTGGCTCGCCACCCTGGCCGCGACGGGCAAGCTGGTGGAGTTCGGCGCGCCGGCGACCGGTGGCGGCTACACCCAGGCGGCGCTGGACATCGGAAAGGTCCAGGGCAAGCAGTACGGACTGCCCTGGACCACGGCGGGGATCGGCCTGATCGGCAACTCCGAACTGCTCGGCAGGGCCGGCATCAGCACCGCGCCGACCACCATCGAGGACTTCGAGCAGGCGCTGCGCGCGCTCAAGGGGCTCGGTAACGGGATCGTGCCGTGGGCGGCGATGACCAAGGTCGACCAGCTCAAGGACTTCATCGCCTGGATGTGGGCGTTCGGCTCGCCGGTCGTCCAGGATGGCCGGGTGGTCGTCGGCGACGACGCCAGCGTAGCGGCGCTCACCTGGTACAAGAAGCTGTACGACGAGAAGCTCATCGCCCCCGACGTGAACCGGTTCGACGCCCGTGCCCTGTTCGCCCAGGGGAAGGTCGGCTACTACGAGGACGCCATCGCGGGCCGGGGTGCGGTCCTCAAGACCGCCTCGGACAAGCAACTCGGCGAGAAGCTGCGGCCCACCTCCCGGCCGGTGCTGGCCACCGGAGCGAAATCGCGCAACCTGGCCTGGGGGCACGCGATCGCGGTCGTGCAGGGCAACGGTGCCGAGGCGGCGACGAAGTTCGCCGCGACGCTGACCAGCGACCCGAAGTACGGCGCCGAATGGTTTGCCAAGGCAGGTCTTCCGCCCACCACCACAGCGGGGCTGTCCGGTGCGGAGGTCCAGGCGGACGTGTTCACCAAGGAGTTCAGCGCCAGCATCGGGGCATCCGCCGAGCCCGACCCGTTCTGGATCTACCCCCAGTTCGCCCAGATCGAACAGGCCCTCGCCACCGGCGTACAGGCCGCACTGGTGGGCAAGGCGTCCCCGAAGGACGCCCTGGCCACGGCCCGTGAGCAGATGCAGGCGCTGACGAAGTGACCTTGCCAGGCGGCGCGCGGGCGATCGCGATCCTTGCGGTCGCTCGCGCCCCGGGGTGGCCGTCCGCGCTGGTCGGCACACTCTTCGGCGTCCGCGACGGAGCCTGACCCCGAAAGCGCCCCCCGCAGGCTCTGATACCCGTCCTCCAGCCGTCGCGATCTTGGCCCTTTCCGGCGTCGCGCTGCCCCTCGCCGCAGCGGCGTGAGCTGCACATTCAAGCCGGCTGCATGCCGGATTCAAACCCGAGACCCCAGGCTGAGACCGCACAGCCAACGCCGAAGCGGTACGGGGGCCGCCGGGTTGCCGAGTCGTGCCCCTGTATCCGCGGCATCGCGGGAGGAGCATGTATGCAGCAAGTCCGACGCCGATGTGCGGCGGTACTCGCCGCCACCCTGGCAGCGGGAGTCCTTCTGGTACCAGCCACCGCAGTCGAGGCTGCGGTCCCGCTCCCGGATCCGGTGGCCATCGGCCAGGCCACCGAGGATGACCTCCAGGTGTTGGCAGCCGACGCCGACACCGCAGGCACCAAGGTCAAGGTTCGCAGCTACCAGGTCGGCCAGCTAGCCGATGTCAAGGCGCAGCGCTGGAGTTTCGAGGTCGTCACGCCGGGTGCCGCACCGGTCTACCGCATCCGGCACGCCTCGTCCGGCCGCTGCCTGCAGGCGGCGGCCGCCGCCGACGGTGCCGACGTCGCGCTCGCCGACTGCGGCACCGCGGACCAGCAACTGTGGACCACCGGGACCGCCCGGACATTTCCCACCGGCGGCTTCGCGCTACGCAACAAGCGCGACGGTCGCTGCCTGGATCTGTACAACAGCGCGGACAACGCGCCGGCGACGATGTGGGGCTGTAGCAGCTACTTCGCGACCCAGCTCTGGCGGATCCGAATCGGTACCTTCGACTGTCCTGCCCGCAATGTGATCGCGCTGTGCGTACACTCGTCCGACCTGGTGTCCGGGGTGATGGGAGCGTGGCGCCAGCATCCGATGACGTTGAACGAGGCGGGCTCCACCCCTCGGGACGCCAACACCATGTCCAACCAGGTCAACTGGAATCCGTTGACCAGCGGGGGAGACAACCCCGGATACGACTACGTCGAAATGGGCTGGCGGGGCGACTACCTGGCCAGCACCAACTCCAGCACCCACTCGGCCTACTGGGTCGAGACGGGCCTGCGCGACGGGTGGCTCGTCGAGGAGTACCACGCCATCGACGCGGTCGACTCCACACTCGATGACGGCACCATGCACACCTGGATGAGCCAGGGGAACTCGGACGGCCAGTGGGACATGTTCTACGACTTCAACCCGGTGGGCACGACCCAACTCGCCACCGGCGGCCGCGCCCGGGACCTGCAGTACGGGCTGCTTCCCCAGTACGCCGAGAACACGGTGCTGGACAAGACGTTCGAAAACCGGGTGCAGATTCTCGGCGACGAGGGACTGTGGCGCCGCCCGCAGTTGCGCGAGGTGGCTGCCTTCCCGGCCAACGTCTGTGGACAGCCGGATCCGCTGACGCTCACGTTGGACGAGCCCAACAGTCCACCACACTGCTTCACCACGTCACTGGTTACCCGAGCATCGAGCGCCGCCGGCTTGCCGGGGGAAGTAGACCGATTCGTGGTCGGTAAGCCCGGTGTCGGGTCGGCGGCCCGGACCGGCAGCGTGCCGCCGGCACCAGCGGCCCCGGCCAGCGGCGTGCACAATGGAGTAGACCAGCGGGCTCTGGCTGCCTGCCTGACGGCCGACGCCACCCAGTGCCTGGCCACTGTTCCCGGGCTGGCGGATTGTGTGCGGGCCCGCAAGGTGTGCAACACCACCCGGGGTCCCGCAGCCGGGGCAGACCGTCCCACGGCCGCGCCGAAGCGGAGCGCTCCGGTAACGGCGGACGCAGTCCGGCAGCGTGCCCGCGCCGCGGTCGGCGACCGTGCGGCGGCAGCGGGTGTGCACACGACGACGTTGACGGCCGCGGACTTCACCCGCCGCTCCGGTACGACCCTCAACACCGTCGACGGTGCCGAGAAGGTGCATGTGGTGACCAGTGACAGCCCGGCGACCGGACTGAGCCGGCAAGCCGACCGGTCCTACGCCGGATACACGATGGTCTACCTGGCCGAGACCGGCCGGCTGCTCTACGCCTGCCTGGGCCACCGCTGCGTCCGGAAGGAATTCGCGTGACCACCGTACTGAAGCGACTCGCAGTGCTGCTGACCACGACTCTCGCGACGGGCGTCGCCGCGGTGCCCGCCACAGCGGCCCCGGCGTCGGCCGAGTTCGGCTGGATCGTCACCGAGTCGGTGGGCGGTACGCCGGTGCCACCCGACGCGCCACCACAGACCAACAGCGCCGTTTTGCGCAGCGCCGACCGGGCCGTCGCGTCCCGGGAAGACGAGCTCAAGGGGGTCTGCCGGAGCGAGCACGCCTCAGCCGCCGCGACCCAGGAGGGCTGGATGGCCGACCGGTTCAGCCGGTGTCACATCGGCCATCGCAAGGTCGAGCTGCGCTGCACCGGCTGCACGACCGTGCTGGCCAGCGTAGAGTTCGACTACACACTGATCGGCATCGCGCAGAACGGCACCCGACAGGTGGACTTCACCCTGACCTTCGACAACTGGACGGCGCTGGGTGGCGTGGAACGCGAGACGACACCGATGAGAGTCGATCTGAGCGGCTGTAGCGGTGGCCTCGTCACCTGCACTCCGACATCGGGCGAGCGGGAGCAACTGCTCGGGACCTGGCGGCTCGATCCCCGGTTCGATGTCACGATGACCTCGCCGGACGGCACCGGCATCGGTGCCGAGTACCTGGTCGACAGCCTGGTCGAACTCAACATGGCGATCATCCCGGTGGATCCGAGGATCGCCCCGTGGCTCGAGGACGACATGACCAGGGCCCAGGTGCGCTTCGACTCGGCTGGCCAGCTCGCCGGCAGACACAACGGTACGGTCTTCTCCGACTTCATTCCCACCTTCGACCTGCTGGCGCTGGCCCGGGCCGACGGTAACGAGCAAGCCGTCAGAGAATCGATCCAGCACATCGACGACGCGCTGCACCATGTCGAGCGCACCTTCCCGTCCATGTTGATCAAGGTCCCGCCGGGCGAGTTCAAGCCGTCGCTGGGTGCCGACCAGCGACCGTTGCACCGCCTGGTCGACAGCGTCCTGCAGGACCGCAACCGCACGTACGCGGGCAAGGTCTGCGAGGACGTGTGGGGTCCGGGCGCGGCAAGCCCCAACCTCAACTGCGACGAGTACCCGTTCGCCTCGACCAAGGAGGGCGCGTACACCGGCAGTAGCGCGGCCGACGGCGACACCAACGGTTGGCGGACCTGGCACGGGTCCTCCCGTCTCATCGGGGAACTCGACAACCAGGAATCCGGCCGCCGGTACCTGAATCTGGGCTTCTACCAGACCCAGCGGATCCTCAACAACGATCCGTTCTTCGTCTCCATCGACCGCTGACCGGTTCCCGGGGTTGCCGGCGCTGCTCGCGGCGCCGGCAACCCCGGTAGGGGGGCACAGGAGCAGCCCATGCCGGTGACCC
>NZ_JAWQRR010000015.1:0-62408 GCF_033446045.1 Plantactinospora sp. KLBMP9567
GCCAAACGCCCCGCGCGGGGGGGGGGCCCCCCCCCCCCGCCGGGGGGGGGGGGGGGGGGGGGGGGCGCGCGCCCCCCCCCCCCCACCCCCGGAAGGGTGGAACAGGAGCAGCCGATGCCGGTGACCGTCGAGTGCGTGATCCCCACCGCGGACGGGGTGTTCCTGGTGCGGGACGTCAGCGCCGACACCGCTGTCGCGCAACAAGGTGCCGCCGACGCCGCGCGCATTCCCGGCAGCCGTGCCGGGCGCGGCTACGGTGCCGCCGGGGGTGTCCTGCTGGTCCGCTGTGCCGACCAGCTCAGCCGGCCGCGCCTGCGCATCGAGATCCTCGGTGCGGCGCCAGCCGACCAACCGCCGTGGCGCTGGGAGCCGCACACCACCCTCGACCTTCCGAGCGGACGGATCCTGGTGGACGCGGCCGACAATGCCGTACCGGCGGTCATGCGGGACATCGATGCCGGGGCGGGACCGGGCAGCTACGGCGTGCGCCTCGGGCACACCGGGCGGGCCGAGATGCGCGAAGCGGCGCGCCGCGTCCGGGAGGAGACCCTGTACGCCTCCGTCGAGGGCACGATGACGGCCTGGGGGAGCCTTGCGGGGCTGGAACGGTACCTCGTCCGGTTGTGGCCGCACCGTGCGGCGGCGGGCGGGATTCCCGTCGGGGTGCGGGCGAGACCGAGGGCGATCTGACCGGACCGCATCCGGTCGACCGAGACAGCGGGCAGCGGTCCCGACAACGTCTAGGGCCGGAATGTGTCGGCAGTAGACAGCGGGCCAGAGCGCTCCGCTCCGTATCGTGAGCGCGTCGGTGGTCGCGCTGGACTACGGAGTCGACAGGAGGCGCACCGGACCGAGGTCCGTCTCGGCCGCCGAGGAAGAGTCGTCCCAGCTCCCCGCGGAGAACACATGTTGCGCAGAGCCACACTCGTCATCTCGACCGCACTCGCCGTCGTCCTGGCCTCGAGTCCGGCCGGTGCGATGGCCACCGCCCAGGGCGGCTTCAGCCCCGGCGCGGCGGGCGCGGGCGACCCCTACCTCCCCCTCGACGGCAACGGGGGCTACGACGTCCAGCACTACCGGCTGGAGATCGGCTACAGCCCCGCCACCGACGTGCTGACCGGCGTTGCGACGATCACCTCGGTCGCCACGCAGAACCTCTCCGCCTTCAACCTCGACCTCGACGGGTTGACCGTCCGTTCGGTCACGGTCGACGGGCGCTCGGTCAGGTGGAGCCGGGACGGGGGCGAACTGACGGTCACCCCGGCACGCGGCATCGCCCGGAACGCCACCTTCAGCACCATGGTGCGTTACGACGGCGTACCGCAGACGATCGACGACCCGGCGATCGGTACCTCCGGCTTCGTCCACACCACGGACGGCATGGTCGTGGCCGGCCAACCGCACGTCGCCGCCACCTGGTTCCCGGTCAACGACCATCCGAGCGACAAGGCGTCGTACACCATCCGGATCACCGTGCCGGACGGCCTGACGGCGGTCTCGAACGGTGTCCTGACCGGCCGCTCCAGCCGGGACGGCCGGACCACGTGGAGCTGGGACGCCCGGCAGCCGATGGCCTCCTACCTGGCCACCGCCACGGTGGGCAGCTTCGACCTACGTGCGTACGAACGGGCCGGGGTCCGGTACTGGGACGCGGTCGACAGCGAGCTGACCGGGCCGGTCGTCCGGCCGCGCACCGGTGACCGGCTGCTCTACTCCCGGAGCGGCGCGCCCGGCTACAAGCGGCTCTCCCGGACCATCGACGTCCCCGCCGACGGCGCGCAGCTCAGCTTCTGGGCCAGCCTGGACACGCCGGACCCGGGCTTCTTCTTCGTCGAGGCGCACACCGTCGGGTCGGACGACTGGACCACCCTGCCGGACGCCGACGGCTACGCCAGGGACTACCCCGGGTCGTTGTGCGACAGCATCCCCGGCACGCATCCCTTCCTCGCCCACTACCTGAGCGTCGGGCCCGACGGCACGTGCGTGCCGTCCGGCACCACCGGCAGGTGGTTCGGGCAGAGTTCGTTCAACTACGGCAACGAGTACGGCAGGTGGACCGTCGACCTGGTCGCGTACGCCGGCAAGCGGGTGGAGGTCTCGCTCTCCTACGTCACCAAGGCGCCGGGCCCGGTCGATGACACGACCGAGCGCACCGGTGTGTACCTGGACGACCTCACCGTCTCCACCGGGGCCGGCAACACCTCCTTCGAGGCGGACGGGGATGTCCTGGACGGTTGGACCACGCCGGCCGCTCCGGCGGGCAGCCCCGCCAACCCGAACACCTGGACCACCACCACGGTCGACGAAGTGCCGTCGGCAGGAAGTGTCATCGACCGGGCACTCGGCCGCCAGCCCGAGGTCATCGAGTTCCTCGCCGCCGCGTTCGGCCCGTACCCGTTCCGCACGGCGGGCGCCATCGTCGACAAGGCGCCACTCGGCTTCGCGCTGGAGACCCAGACCCGGCCCGTCTACTCACCCGACTTCTTCGCGTACCAGAGCCAGGCCGACAGCGTCGTGGTCCACGAACTGGCCCACCAGTGGTTCGGCGACGCCCTGACGGTCCGGCAGTGGCGGGACATCTGGCTCAACGAGGGGTTCGCGACCTACGCCGAGTGGCTCTGGGCGGAGCACGACGGCGGCTCGACGCCCCAGGAAACCTTCGACTACTACTACCGGGAGTTTCCCGCCGACTCACCGATCTGGCAACTGAAGATCGGCGATCCCGGTCCGGCGGAGATGCTCTCCCCGGTCGTCTACAGCCGCGGGGCGATGACGGTACAGGCGCTGCGGGTCACCATCGGCGACGCCGCCTTCTTCGACATCCTGCGTACCTGGACGGCTTCCCGGGCGGGTGGCACGGTCAACACCGAGGAGTTCGTCGCGCTCGCCGAGCGGATCTCCGGAAAGTCTCTCGACGAGTTCTTCGCCGCATGGCTCTACTGCACGACCAAGCCAGCGGCGCCGGGCGCCCGGCGCAGCCCCGACCAGCCGAGGAAGGACCCGGTACCCGAGCCCAGGTTCAGCTCGTCGCTCCGGCCCGACGGGCAGCCGATGCGCTACTGATCGATCGGCGGGAACCGTCCGGTGGTACGGCCCGGTGGGCCGGCTCGTATCACCGGACGGACTCGGCTGCGGGCGCGCCCCAGCGACCGTCGCCCTGGCGTCCAGGCCCTCCGGCGCCCCGTCGACATCCGATCCTCCCGATCGGCGGTGAGTTCCCCACGACCTCCCGATGTGGGCGCGGTGGCGGGGACGCTGGTTGCGCGTCGACCAGGCCCGCTGCGGCAACCCGGCCGCCTGCGCCGGCTCGTCGAGGACCCGGTGCCTGCGGGGCGGTCCCGAGCCGTGGGTGCGGTCGCCGTCCGAAGAGCCGGCGTCAGGTGGTCGACACTCCGGTCTGCCGTGGCTGTCGGCGGGGTCGCCGCTGTCGCGACGGTCTGGGCGGCGGCGCGACGGTGGCGCCCGGCACGAGCGGGCATTCGACGCTCTCGCAGCGGGCTGCCTCCTCCTCCGGCTTCAGTAGCCGAACCAGCAGCCGGGTCGCCTGTCGGCCCATCTGCTCGCGGGGCACCACCAGCCCGGTCCACGGCGTGTCGTCACCGCGGGCACCCGTGGAGTCACCGAGAACGACGATGCTCAGGTCGCCCGGAACTGCCATGCCCTGCCGCTCACCGCAGGCCAGCAGCTCCTGGGCGAGGACGTGCTGCTCCGCGACGACCGCGGTGACGCCGGCCCGGCGGATCTCCGCGAGCAACCCCGTTACCTCGTCCGGCGACTCGAGCGTCCATACCGGGCCGACGGGCCGCCGCAGGTCCCCGGCCGGCACCGCGCGTCGGAATCCCTTCTCCCGGTCGCGGCTCGGTTGGGCGTCACCGTTGCCGATCCGCGCGTACACGACCCGCTCGTGTCCCACCTCGAACAGTCGCTCGGTCAGCCGCTGTGTCGCTCCGGCATAGTCGGCGGCGACATAGGGGATCGGCGCACCGCTGACCTCGCGGTGTCCCACGTAGACGAACGGGTATCCGGAGTCGCGGAGCTGCTCGATCTCCTCGACATTCGGGTAGCGGCCGAGGAGCAGCGCACCGTCGGCCAGGGCCAGCCGCGTCGACCCGTCCCGGAAGATCTGCCGGCCGCCGGCAACGCCGGTGAACAGCAGGAGGTCGTACCCGAGCTCGGCGGCCTCCTGCTCCATGCCGAGCAGGAACGGGAAGTAGAAGTCGACGCTGGTGGTGGGGAAGACCGGTTCGAAGGTGTAGACGCCGATGATCCTGTTGCGGCCACCGGCGAGCGACCTTGCGGAGGCATTGGCGACGTAGCCCAACTCGCGGATGACGCTCAGCACCCGCTCGCGGGTCGCCGGGCTTATCCGCACGCCCGCGTCGCGCTCGTTCAGCACGAGCGAGACCGTCGCCTGGCTGACGTCGGCAAGGCGGGCGACGTCGGCCTGGGTCGGTCGCCTCGCCGGTCCGCGGGTCATCCCTGCCCCTTGCTAATGCGCCCGACTGCGGTGATCGCAAGCTTCGCCTGTGGGTCGCGGCAGTGTCAAGGGAGCTGGTGCTAGTCATTTCACGGTCAGCGGCAGGAAACGAGCCGGAAATGCTAATACCCATTAGCACCTGGTGTCATGATCGGGACGGCGGTAACGTCCGGAAAACCTCATCGGGGTCGCGCAATGCCCGGAGCATCCGACCAAGGAGACATTCGCATGGTCCTGCCCATCAACCGGCACGACGTACCACGACGAACCGTCCTGGCCGCCGGTGCGGCCGCAGCGGGCGCGGCGCTGCTCGGCGCGCGTCCCGCCCTCGGCTCCGGCTCCACGCCACCGGCACGCGACGGGTTCTTCGCCGAGTCGACGGTCTGGGCCAGTGGCGAGGACGGCGTGGTGACGCACTTCGTCTACGGCCTGGCGGTGACCACTCAGGACACCGTGCTGGCTTTCAGCGAGGCGCGCCTGACCCGCGCTGATGACGGCGCACACCACGTGGTGTGCCGACGCAGCATGGACGGCGGGGCCACCTGGGGCGACACGATCGCGATCGAGACCAGCGAGGGGGAGGCGAGTTGGGCGAACCCGACGCCGCTCGTCGACCGGCGGACCGGCCGGGTCTTCGTCTTCTATGCGCTCAACGAGCACAACGCGGCGAGCCGGGTGTTCTTCCGGTCCACCGACGATGACGGTCGAAGCTGGTCCGACCGCCGCGAGGTGACCGGTCTTTTCGACGGTGACGAGCACGAATGGACGTTCCATCTTCCCGGGCCGGGCCACGGGATCCAGCTCGCCGACGGCCGGCTCGTGCAGCAGGTGTGGCACCGGCGTAGCGTGGCGTTCCCGGCCGACCAGCGGCGGTACGGGGTCGGCGTGATCATCAGCGACGACCACGGCGCCACCTGGCGGGCCGGCGGCGTGGTCCCGGTGTCACCGATATACCCGGTCAACGAGTCACGCCTGGTGCAGCGACCCGACGGGTCGATCGTCCTCAACGGCCGGTACTCCAGCGGCGGCGTCCACCCCCGGATCACCGCGGTCAGCGTCGACCGGGGCGAGTCGTGGTCGCCGCTGGTGTTCGACTCGTCGGTGGCCCACTTCACCGCGGTGGACGCGAGCCTCGCCCGCTACACCGGTGGTCCGGGCAGCCGTGCCGTTTCCCGGACGCTGTTCAGCCGGCCGGACAGCACCGCAGTGCGGGAAAACCTGACCGTGAGTCTCAGCTACGACGAGGGATGCAGCTACCCCTACAGCAGGACCGTCTACGCCGGACGGTCGAGCTACTCGGACATCGCGCGGCTCGCCGACGGGACGATCCTGGTGCTGTACGGCAAGGACGTCTCCGCCAGTAACGTCGTCGACCACGTCGCGCTCGCGCGCTTCGACCTGACCTGGCTCACCGGTGGCGAGGACTCGCTGCGGCGGGGTCCCCGGATCCGGGAGTTCCGCCAGCCGGCCGAGACCGCGTGGCGGCGGGTCCATGGTGGTGCCGCCAGCGTCGTCGGCGATCTGAACGCGTCGGGATACCGCCTGCTCGACTACGTCGCGGCGGCCCCCGGCGGCTACCTTGAGCTGTCCGTGCCGGTACCGCTGCCCGGTGTCTATGCCGTGACGGCCCGGTGCCGGCAGGACGCCGCGGCGGGCGTCTTCCGCGCCTCGATCGTCGGCGTCGGACCGGGGGAGACCTTCACGCCGGCCATCGACGTCGGCACCGCCTTCCGCGAGTTCTCCTGCGGACGCTTCACCATCGCCCGACCGGGCACCTACCGGCTGCGACTCGCGGTCGACGGACCCGGGGCCGGCGGCGGGACAGGACTCGGCCTGGACCACATCCGCCTGACGCAGGTCCCGCCCCGTCGTTGACGCCCGCCGCGTCCGCACCGTCGAGCCAACTCCCCCGCAGGTAGACCGTCGGCCCTCGCAGGTACCTGCTCGACCGTACTCGGAGGTTCCCATGATCCGGCCCGAAGCGGGACTCGCCCGCCGCGCCCTGCTCCGGTACGCCGCGGCCGGAAGCGCCGGTGCCGCCGTGCCCGCCCTGGTGGCATCCGGTGCCGCCGCAGCCAACCCCGACGGCGGCGGCGACGTTGACGCCCTCGTCCTGCAGAACCACGCGATCAGCCTGAGATGGCAGCACACCCCCGACGGTTGGGCATTGACCTGGCTGCGGAGCAAGCGGCACAACGGCTGGCGGAACGTCCGCACACCGTCCGGCCGGTACGGCATCTGGTCGGCCGGTTCGGCCCCGGACGCCGACAGTGTGCGGCGGGTGGCCGCCGGAACCCGCACGTCGTTCCTTCCGCAGCGGGCGAGCCGGCGGGGGCAGACGGTCACCTTCGTCGCGATGCAGCCCACCGGCACCATGCGGGCGGTGTGGCGGCTCGACCCCGCCACCGCGACCGACGTCGTGGTGACGCTCACCTGGACGCCGAACAGCGCCGGCTGGTATTCCATCCCGAGCCCGACGCTCGCCACCCTTGCCGACGAAGACCTCGGCTGGGGCGTCATCCCCGGCTACTGGTCGTCGGCGACCTCGGCGACCGACGACACGTTGACCTACCAGTACCAGGTGGGCGTGCCGACGGTACCGCTGGTGACCACGGAGGCCACGACGACCAGCCTCACCGCCATCCTGCGCAGCCGCACCCAGGACGTCGCGCTCGCGGTCATCGCCGACCCGTCGCTGGCCCGCGACCCGTGGGCCGGCAACGCCTCCACGCAGAGCACCTGGCAGGTCGCCATGTCGCTGCGGGCGCTCACCGGCGAACTCAGCCCGACGAGCGTCTACCCGGTGCTCGGGCAGGCAGGCTCGCAGCTCGCCGCCGGCGAATCGGTCACGGCGACGTTCCGGTACGTGCTCAGCGACGAGAGCTGGTACGAGGTGGCCAAGCATGCCACCCGGGACGTGTACCGGCTGGGCGACTATCTGGCCCTGGCACGCGCGACCGACTCGCTGTCGCATCGGATCAACCGGATGCACGACTTCATCGTGTCACCACGCTCCCAGTGGCACACCTGGGAGCACGCCGGGCTGACCCTCGGCGCGGAGAGCGGCAAGCTCTCCGACGTCGGCGCCATGTGGATGATGGACAAGCTCACCGGCGACCCGATCATCCGCCATGACCGGCTGCCGGTGGCCCGGAACTTCAAGCTGGCCCAACAGCAGACCACCGAGGGGCCGTTCCACGGCGCCGCGCTCGGCGAGTACTTCATGAACGGTGGCTGGGTCAGCGAGCTCGTCTGGACCAACAACCCCACCCCGGACTACGTCTCGCCGATCTTCACCACCTTCTACACGCTCGCCGACATGGGGAACATCGCCCTGTTCGACCCGTCGGACACCGAGATCCGGGATCGGATCCGGCTCGGCGCCGAAAGGCTGTTGAGCTGGCAGCACGACGACGGCAGCTTCGACATCGGTTACCAGCGGGAGAAGCCGGACGTCCGGCAGTACCCGGAGTTGCCCGACCTGCGTGCCACCTGGTACGGCTTCGTCGCCGCGTACCGGGTTCTCGGCGACGCCCGGTACCTGGCCGCGGCCCGGCGCGGGGCCGACTGGTTCATCGAGCACGCGGTCACCACCGGTGACTTCGTCGGCGTGTGCGACGACGCCCGGCTGACCCGCGACTTCTCCGTCATCTTCGCCGCGCAGGCCCTGCTCGAACTGCACGAGCTGACCGGCGTCCAGTTCTATCGGGATGCGGCGATCGAGTGCGCCCGCTTCTACACGCTGCACATCTTCGACCATCCCACCGCCACCACGGCCACGAAGACCTTCCACGGTGTCGAGGTGGCGGACTGGCAGACGAGCCAGGTCGGCCTCAGCTACGAGCGGTCCGGCTACACCGGCAGCGCGAGATGGGGCGGGCCCATCCTGCTGGCCAGCCACGCCGGTGCATTCGTGCGGTTCTTCCAGCTCACCGGCGACGTGCACTTCCTGGACCTGGCCCGGGCCGCGGCCCGCGGCCGTGACGCCTTCGTCGGTGTCGGCAGTGGCATACCGTCGTACTACTGGTCGGCCGGCAACGGCGGCGACAACGTCTACCCGTGGCACGGTTGGTGGCACATCGGGTGGGTGCTGGACTACCTGCTCGCCGAAGCCCACCTCCGCACCGGCGGCAAGGTCAGCTTCCCGCCCGGACTCTGCACCGCCAAGGTGGGATCCCACCGGCCGTACGGCTTCGCCGCCGGCCGGCTGTACGGACAGCCGGTGGACCTGTGGATGCCACGGACCCTGCTCACCGTCGACGACCCAAATGTGGACGTCATCACCGCACGGTCCACCGACGGCACCCGGTTGTACATGGTGGCGCTCAACCAACTCGGCCGGGCCACCTCGGCGACCGTGACGCTCAACCCACGCGGCGTCGAACCGGGCCGCCGCGCCAGCTGGACGGGGTGGCGGGCCGTCACCGGAAAGGCTGTCAGGACCGGCGACGCCGAGTGGTCGCTCTCACTGCCTCCGAACGGCGTCGCCGTCCTCGCTGTCGACGTGAGCCTCTCCGACGACCCGCTGGGACCGGAGTTGCGCGGCGTCACGGTCGATGGCGAACCCTTGACGCCGCTGGTCTTCTGGTCGTACCTCGCCACGGTCGAGAGCTGGGCGCAGTGGCGGGTCGCCGGCGCGCAGACCTGGACCGACACCGCCAACGAAACCGGGTATGCCTTCACACAGACCCTGGACCTGTCGACCCTTGAGAGGCCGACCGTGGTGCAGGTGCGCGTCGCCACCCGTCTGCCGGACGGGACCGTCGGATACTCGCCGAGCACCGAGTGGGAGGTGCCCGAGGTGTACGTTCCGGACGGCCCGAACCTCGCGCTGAACCGGCCGGTCGACGTCAGCTCGATATACCAGCCGCGGTACACCGGCGACCTGGCGGTGGACGGCAACGCCACCTCGAACGCCAGCCGCTGGCTCTCTGCCCTCGACGACGCGCAGCCGTCGATCACCGTCCACCTCGCCGCGCCGACCTCGCCGAGGCTGGTCCGGCTCTACACCGGCGGAGGGACCCCCTCCCTCCGGATCGTCGCCGGAGTCGTCCAGACCCGCAGCGCTGACGGCACCTGGGCGCAGGTCGGCGCCTTCACCGGCAACACCCTTCCGGTGGTCGACATCCCGATCGATTCCGGCCCCACCGACCAGGTTCGCCTGGTGGTCACCGAGCGGTCCACGGACGAGATCGACGTGGCGCGCGTCCACGAACTCGAGATCTACGACAAGGTGCGTTAGTCGGGCAATAAACAGAGGGCAGTCGTACCCGACCGGACAACCTGGTGTGGGCTGCCGCTGGCCGGGCTACCGGAGCAGGCGCAGGTCGACGGCGTCGGCCATTGCACGGTGGCCCGGCCGGGCCGGGGTGGGTGTGTTCGCCGCTGTCGTACCCGGGGAGCAGCGATGACGGGTCCCGCGGGTCCCGTAGCGCGGCGTCGAGGTCGATGACTCCGTGGTGGTCGACGCAGCCACGGAGGTACGCGTCGAGTCCGGTGCGCACCCGCTCCCAGCCCGGTCCCGCGGGGTCTACAGTTTCGCGCCGAAATGGTAGGTGCCCGAGCCCACCTCGTAGACCGCGTACCCGCCTTGCGTCTCGACGTACCTGACGCCTTCGGCCCGATCGGCTGGCCGACGGCCTTCGGTGACACTGTCACTGTCGCTGGTCGGCACGTAGACCGTCGCGGAGGAGTTGACCGGTACGGTGACGTCGAGCGTCAACTCGTCGTCGTCGCGCTCCCACCCGACCGCGATCCGGCCGCGGATGGACTCGTGCGTCGCGGTGGCGTGCCCGAGTGCACCGATGCGCGGTCGAACCACGAACTTCTCGTAGCCGGGCCCGGACGGGGACGGCGTGATGCCCGCGAGGTCACTGTAGAACCACTGGTCGACCGTACCCAGCATGTAGTGGTTGTTGGATCCCGGAAGAATGGCCCAGCGTGACGGGATCGTGGTCGCTCCGTTCTCGATCCAGTAGCCCCAACTGGGGTAGGTGGTCTGGCTGGCGAGCCGATGCGCAACGTCGTGGTGACCGTACGCGGACAGCACCGGCAGCAGCACGCTGGTGCCCAGGATTCCGGCGTTGAGGTGCCAACCGCGAGCCTTGATGTCGTCGACCAGGCTTTGCACCACCGACGCCCTGTGCGCCTCCGGGACCATGTCGAAGGCGAGCGGCACGGCATTGGAGGTCTGCTTGTACTCGAACCCCTCAAAGGTGTCGTAGTAGCCGCCGTTCTGGTCGTAGTAGACGGCGTTGAACCGGTCCCGCACATGGTCGGCCAGGGCGGTGTAGCGCGCGGCGTCGGCGGCTCGGCCGAGCACAGTGGCGATCTGCGCCATTTCGCGGGCCGACTTGTAGAAGTAGGCCGTGCCGACCAGGCGCCGGTCTTCCTGGGGGTTCGCCCCGAAGGGTGACGAGTGGTCGCCGTACTGCTCGACGCTCATGATTCCGTCGTCGAGCTGCGTCTGCATGAAATCCATGTACCTGGTCAGCAACCCGTAGTGCTCGGTGAGCACGGTGCGGTCACCGTAACTGACGTAGAGAGCCCAGGTGAGTGCCGGAAGAACACCGGTCCAGGCCGCGGAGATACTCCCCGAACGGAAGTCGTTCGGCCATGGCGCGACGACTGTCACCCTCCCGTTCTGCGCGGTATCCACCTGGTTGTCCTCGAAGTCGTCCAGCCACTTCTTGAAGAAGGCGGCCATGTCGAAGTTGTAGAGCATCGTCGGCAGCGCGACGTGCGCGTCGCCGGACCAGCCGCGCCGCTCGAAGGTCGGGCTGTCGGTCGGGATGCTCTGCAGGTTGTTGAGGATGGTGGCCCGCATCGCATCGTGGATGCGACCGTACAGCCGGTTGGACGACGTGAAGCGGCCAACCGAGTCGACCGCGTTGTGTACCTGCCGACCCGTGATGGTGCTGGTGCTGGGCCGCTCGGGCAGGCCCTCGACCTGGACGTACTGGAAACCGGTGTAGCTGAATCCAGGCTCCCAGACCTCCCTGCCCTTGCCGTTGAGGAGATAGATGTCGAGCTGTCCGGGCGCGTCGCTACGCTCCGGGTCGTGGTGACCGAGGTTCCGCACCGTTCCGTCGTCGTTCAACTCCTCGCCGTACAGCATCCTGACCTCGCTGCCGGCCGGACCGGAAACCGACAGTCTGGCCCAACCAGCCGTGGTCCGGCCCATGTCAAACACATATACGCCCGGCTTCGGCTCCGTGATGCGCACCGGCTCGATGTCGGTCGCGGTGATCGGAGGCATCGACTGCGCCCGAATCTCCTGCGCCGGGGGCGAGAGGACCGCAGCGCTGGACCAGCCGGTGGCGTCGTAGCCGGGCGTAGCCCAACCCGGCAGCGCCCGCCGGGCGTCGTATGTCTCGCCGGTGGCGATGTTGTCGTAAACCGTCGGCCCCTCGGTCACCCGCCAGGTCCGGTCCGAGGCCACGGTCTGCGTACTACCGTCGGTGTATTCAATCTCCAACTGCAGTAGCAGCTTGGTATCGTCGACGAAATCCGCACCGCCAGCCGGGCTGACGAATCCGAAGTGACCTCGACCCAGCTCGGCGCCGATCGCGTTGGTGCCCCGCTTGATTTTCCCGGTGACGTCGTAGGTCGAGTACAGCACCCGTTGGTTGTAGTCGGTGAAAGCCGGGTCGAGGACTCGGTCACCGCTGCGTTCCTCGCTCCTCGTGGCCGCGGCTATCCGTGCGCCGTTGAGGTAGTACTCACCATATCCGAGCCCGCTTGCATAGAGCCGAGCTTGTTTGACCGGCTTGGTGACACCGAACTCCTTCCGGAGCAAGGGCGCCGGCGGATGGGTAGGGCGAAGCCGTACCTGGTTCAGCCACGGCCCCTTCCCGTAGGCCGCAACCCCGAGCGCGTCGGACCAGCCGGTGTCGTCGAAACCGGGCTGGTTCCAGCCCGACTGGGCCTGCCGCGTCGCGCGCCAGGACGAGTCCGTCATGACCTCGACACGCTCGCCGCCGGCCAGCTCGACCATGAGCTTGCCGACCAGGCCCGCCGGGCCGACATACCGGTTGCGGGCCGAAACCGCCAGCGTGTTGGGCCCGGCCACCAGCATGTCGGCGAGGTCGACCTCAATGGCCATCCGACCGCCGAAGACACGCGAGTGAGAACGCGCGGCCTCCGCCCCGTTGACATACAACACGAACGCGTCATCCGCCGCGACGACCATCACGGCTCGCTCGACGGGTTGGGCCGGCAGATCGAGTGTCCGACGGAAGTAGCGAGAGCCGGCGGGTACGGAGGTTGCCGGATCGCCCTCCGGGTTCCAGATCCACCAGGCTCCGGCCAGGTTGTCCGGTCCCTCCGGCATGCCGATCCACTCGGCCTTCCAGTCGGACTCGTCGAGCAGCCCCATCTCCCACCAGGCCGGGGCGCTCCATGCCCGAACGTCGCCGTCACCGTCAGCGACCCGCACCCGCCAGAAGTACCGGGTACCGGCACGCAGACTCGGGCCCGCGTACGCGACGTTGACCGACTGGGACGACGCCACCCAGCCGGAGTCCCACACGTCCGGTCGGCCGCCGGTCAACCGGTCGGACGTGGACGCCACCTGAACACGGTAGCCCGTCTGTACCTGTGCCCGCTGCGATGACTCCAGTACCCAGCTCAGCAGGGGATGAGGTTCGTCAATCCCCAACGGATTGTGTGCATATTCCACCGTCATATCGGCCACGACCAGCCCGCGATCAGCCGCCGGCGCCGGCTGCGGCACCAGCGACGCCACCAGCAGCGGAACCGCCAGCACGGCAACCGCGCGAACCCGGAGTCGGAACACAATGCCTCCCACACAGATCGGTGCATGGAGCAATGGATGAATCGGCACACCGCCGCTACCACCAACAGACCGAACAATCGCGGTGTGAAAACGAAGACCTCGCATACCCCGAGGACACGCCGCGCCGGTTGAAGCTCGAGCTAACCGAGCAGGCGCAGCTCGACGGCGTCGGCCATGGCGCGGTATCCGGCCGGGCTGGGGTGGGTGCGGTCGCCGCTGTCGTACTCGGGCAACAACGATGTCGGGTCTTCCGGGTCGCGTAGCGCGGCGTCGAAGTCGATCACCCCATCGTGGTCGGCGCCGCTGCGGAGGTAGGCGTTCAACTCGGTGCGGACCCGCTCCCGTTGTTCGGTGTACGCGCCCCGGTGAGACGGCAGAACGGTGCCGGCGATGACCCGCAGGCCGCGGGCCGCCGCACGGTACGCGATCTGCCGGTGCGCGGCGATCAGGTCCGCAGAGGTGGCGGCCGAGCCGTAGATGTCGTTGATGCCTTCCAACACGATCACGGTGCGCACGCCCGCATGGGAAAGGACGTCGCGGTCCAGCCGGGCCTGGGCGGTGACGCCGGCACCGGGTCGCTCGGTGATGAGCCGGTTGCCCGAGATGCCCGCGTTGAGGATCGCCGGCCTGCGGGGTGGGGGCAGGGTGGCGGCGATGCGTTCGGCGAGGAAGTCGCACCACCCCTGGTAGCCGCCCCGGGGCAGGCTGCCGCTGTCCGTGATCGAGTCGCCGAGCGCGACGATCGTACCGGCGGACGGCTCACCCTCGCCGATGACCGCATCCACCCAGAACCAGTGCTCCACCGGCGTGCGGAACGCCGTCCCGGACTCGTCCGCAGCGGCGTCGCCCGGCGGGGACAGAAAGGAGAAGTCCTTGGGGCGTAGGTGCCCGGTGACCTGCTCGAACCGGCCGGGCGTGTAGACGCTGATCGCCAGGTCGTCGCCCGGCCCGATGAGGAGCGGCACCGGGTCGCTGATCACCTCGGCGCCCGGCGGTACGGTGATCGCCGTCGAGCCGCCGAAGGTGAGCGCCTTGTTCGTGCCTGACACCAGGGCCGCGCCGGCCGATCGGCGGCCGAGATAGGCCGAGCCGACGGGGAGCGGCGCGGTGCCGAAGGCGTTACTCAGCCGGACCCGTAGCCTGCGGGCGCCGATGGTCGCCCGCACGGTGACCCGGACGGTCTGGTCGGCAATCGGGTAGGGCAGCGCGTCCGGCGACGTTCCCCAGATGGTCACCGGTCCGTGGGTCGGCGGTGTCGCGACCGCGGCCGCCGGCCGAGAGGTCGCGAGCTGCGCGCCGACGGCCGCCACGCCGACTCCACCGAGAAACGCGCGCCGTCCGACGCGACTCGGCGACTCCTTCTTCGAGGCGAACATGCATCTTCCTCTCTACGTGGTGGGGCTTGCCGCGGTGGGCGCCGGCGAGCCGATCACCGACGTGAAGTGCTCGCCGAGGAAGCGGGCCGTCGCGCTCAGACAGCCGGCGTGGTCGTGTACCGGGAGTGCGTGCCCTTTTCCCACGACGATTTCGAGCCGGTTGGGTACGCCGGCAGCGTCGAGCGCGGCGTGGAATGCCTCAGCCGCGGCCGGCGGCGTGGCCTCGTCCTGGTCACCGACGCGGGTGAGGATCGGCGGGCAGGTCGGGGTGACGTGGGTGATGGGGGATGCCTGGGCGGCCGTCACCTGGTCGCTGTCATCGCCGAGGAACGCCCGGACCCGCTCCGGGAGCGGCGGCCGCCCGAGTGCTTCGCTGCGCAGGTCGACGACAGGGTTGTAGAGCACCGCCGCCTGAACCTGGCTGGAGACCTCCGCCCAGCCGCCGGATCCCTCGAAGCGCCCAGGGGTCAGGGCGACCATGGCCGCCAGCTGCCCGCCGGCCGATCCGCCGGCTACCGCGATCTGCCGGGGGTCGAGGCCGATTTCGGCGGCGTGGCCGCGCATCCAACGCACAGCGCACTTCGCGTCTTCGAGGGCTGCCGGCCACCGGGCCTCCCCGGACAGGCGATAGTGGATCGTGGCGGTTACATAACCGTCGGCGGCGAGCTCGTCGGCGAGTCGGGCAAGCAGACCGGGGCTACCCGAATTCCACCCGCCGCCGTGGATGAAGACGACCCCCGGCCGTTGCTGTGCAGGATCGCCGGCGTGGAGGTCCAGAGTCAGGGTGCGTCCTCCCCTGCCCGCTGTCCCGTAGGCGACGCCCGATCGCCGCCGATTTCCGCGGCGCGGCAGAGGAGTGGTGGCGGGTGGTGGTTGTGTCACGGACGTTCCCTTCCGGGCCCGAGCCCACTGATCGCCTCGTCATGCGAGGGCGACCGCACCGCGCCCACGAGCAGCGGATCGTCGACCTCGATCAGCCACTGGCGCAAGCGGGACATCAGTGCTGCCCGGTCGTCGGCATGGCGCGGATCGTCGATCACGTTGGACGTTTCGTCTGGGTCGGCGTCGAGGTCGTACAGCTCCGCAACGGGATGGCTGGCTGCCGGGCCACTCAGCCCGACCCGCGGCGTACACCGCCGGCGCCACGACTGGCTGGCGTCCATGATCGACGGTGCGGAGCTGAAGTTCACGATGAGCTTTCGCGAACCGGTTCGCACGCAGCGGCGCGGATCGTAATAGTCGTGGTAGGTGAGCTGGCCGAAGACCGCCTGGTGATGTCGGCCGGCCGTCCCCATCATGGCCGGCGCCTGGCTGAGGCCTGCCACGTCGGCCGGGATGTGTCGTCCGAGCGCGTCGAGCAGTGTCGGCACCAGGTCGATCCCGGAGACCAGGTCGGTCACGATCCGGCCGCCCTGCCAGCCGAGCGCCGGTGCCCGGGCCAGTAGCGCTATCTCCAGTCCTGGGTCGTAGAGAGTACATTTCGCCCGTGGCAGCGCGAGGCCGTGGTCGGTGACGAAGACCACGATGGTGCTCTCGGCCAGCCCCAGATCGTCGAGCTTGCTCAGAACCCGGCCCACGCAGGCGTCCATGTACCGCACCGCGCCCTGCAGTTCCGCGATCTCCTCTCGGGCGCTCGCGTCGTCGACCAGATAGTCGGGTACCGCAACTCCTCGCTCGGCGTACGGCGACATGTGGTCGCCGACGAATCCCATGACTCCGGCAGGGTCGCGGCGGCCCGGCAGCCGGTGCGGTTCACGGAACCCGACCTGGAGGTAGAACGGCCGGCCGAGGTCGGCGAACCGGACCAGCCGGTCGATCGCCCGGTCTGCCACGACTTCTCCCTGACCTCCCGTCAGCACCTCGTCGAAGCCGAGCCGCTGGGCAACCTCCTCGTCGGGTCGGACCCGGGACTCGTGGTGGACACCGATGAGCGATGTGAGATAGCCGAGTTCGGCCAGCCTGTCCGCCAGGTGGCGTTCGCCCGGCCGAAGGTCCCAACCGAACTGGGCGTGGGTCAGGCCGAGTACTCCGTTCTGCTGGGGGAAGCGGCCGGTGAACAGTGACGCCCGTGACGGGCTGCACTGGGGGGCGGTGCTGAACGCCCGGCTGAAGCGGACGCCCGAGGCGGCCAGACGATCCAGGTTCGGCGAGTCGACCGTGGGCACACCGTAACAGCCGAGAAAGCGACCGAGGTCGTGGCTGTGCAGCACAAGGACGTTCAGCCCGCGACTGTCCATTTCGATCGGTCGGCCGTCAGACAGCCGAGCCGAGGACGACGTTGCGCCAGGACTGGCCGTCGGAGAGCGCGAGGGCGCGCTTGCCGGTTTTCGGGTCGCGGACCATGACGAGCCCGCCGACGTTGTCCGCCGGGTCCGGCAGGGAGTCCGGCGCGTGCTCGGCGAGCACCACCTGATGGGTGTAGACGGACCGCATCCGCCGATCGGCGCTGCCCAGATCCCGCACCTTGTCGGCGGGCGGGACCAGGCCGTTGACGTTGGAGGTCATCGAGACCACCTCGTTGCTGGAGTTGGTCGCGCACAGCAACTCGGTGGCGGCCGAGCCGGACTGGTTGACCGGGACCACCCGCAGCCCGCCCTTGACGCCGGCGCTGGCGTTGCTGCCCTCCACGACGAAACTGCCGTAGGCGTCCGAGCCGACGTTGGGTGCGGCGGTGGTGGTGGACCGGACGATGACGGAGCCGTTGACGGCGGCGGTGAGCTGGTGTTGGTTGGCTCCGGCGCTGCGCCGCTCGACGTAGTTGTCGGCGCCGACCGTGCCGGCGTACAGGACACCGGCGGTGTTGCCGAACGTGTTGCCGGCGACCGTGGATCCGGAGACGGTGCCGACGACCCGCACCGGAGCCGTGCTGGCCACCGGGTTGTCGCCGAACACGTTGCCGGTCACCGTCACGCTTGCCGCGTCTCCGTTGATCCGGACAGCACCCCACCGTTCGTCCCGGTCGAGATTCCAGTTGTCGAACGAGTTCGAGGCAACCGTGATCTCGGACGCCGACGAGGCGAAGTAGACCGGCGAGCGGAGGACCCAGTTGAAGCTGTTGCCGGTGATCGTGACCTTCCGCGCGGCCGCCTCGGGGCGGAACTCGATCGCGTGCGACGGGCGGCCTCCGCCGGTGGGCTCACCGCCGCCGAAGATGTTGCCGGTGAAGGTGAGGTTCGTGCCGCCGGACGTGATGGCGACGACTGATCCGCCGGACCCGTTCTCGACGACGTTGCCGGCGAACGTCGAGTTGACGATCCCGCCGGAGAACAGCCGCCGGCCGATGTCGAGAACGTTGTTCGAGATGACGGCGCCGCGGAAGTTGTGGGCGTCCGCACCCGACGTGACGATGGCCGTGCCCATGCTGTGGAAGTGGTTTCCCTCGATGAGCCACTTGCGCATCCCGTAGGGCAGCAGGTGTACGCCGCTGCCGGAGACACCGGCGGTGGGCCACGAGATGTCCAGCCCGAAGTCACCGACCGCGACCAGGTTGTTGGTGAAGACGAGTCCGCGCCCGACGTGCTTGACGGCGGTGTAGAACTCCACGAAGGTGCACTCGGTGATCGTGGCGTCCATGTCGTCGGTGTTCGCCCGTTCGGCCCCGGGATCCCGGGCGATGTGGATGGCCTGTGAGTTCTTCAGGCTCGCCGCAACGACGAAGCAGAGGCCGCGAACGGCCGCCAGCGGTGCCCGCAGCAGGATGCCGGTCCCGTCGAAGTCGACGTCGATGATCGAGGTCCGCGAGCCCATCGTGCCGGCGCCGGCCAGGACGAGACGGTTGAAGTGCGGGCCTCCCGCCCCCTCCATGTCCGGGATGACCAGGGTCCGGGTGATCCGGTACGTGCCCGGCGGGAAGTAGACGATTTTGGTCGCCCGCTGGAGCTGCGCGTCGATGGCCCGCTGGATGGCATCGGTGTCGTCGGCCACCCCGTCCGCGACCGCGCCGAAGTCCTGCGGAGTCGTCGCGCCGGCCAGGTTGACCGGCGCTGCGTGGGCGGGAGCGGTGACCGCGCCGACGGTGGCCGTGGCGATACCCGCGATGCCGGCTGAGCGCAAAAGGTGACGGCGGTTGACGGTGCTCATGCGATTGGCCCCCTCAGTGGAGTGGGTCGGGCGGAGCGCCCGGTCGTCGTGCGTTCCGGGACAGCACCGGCGCGATCAACTGATACGTATTGAGGCGGCAGCGTACAGAAGATCGTCCGGGCACCACAAGAGGCGGCGAGTGGTCCTTCTGTAACGCGCCGGCAGCGCCGATGTCACCATTCCGTGATCCTGGCCCCTTGCGGAGGTGCCGCAGGGCCCCTACTGTGACCGAAGTTCGTTACGTATTAGTCAGATGGGTCGAGATGCGGAAACGTGTGGGGCCGAGACGGCCCACCCAGGTCGAGATTGCCCGCCGGGCCGGCGTCTCCCAGGCCACGGTCTCGCTCGTGCTGAACGGGACCGACGGTGTGCCGGTCTCGGAGCAGACCCGCCAGCGGGTACGCCAGGCGATCGAGGACCTGGGATACGCGGTGAACCCGGCTGCCCGGGCGCTGCGTGGCATGACCGTCAAGACCATCGGGCTCTACACGTTCGAGTCGGTCTTCCCGGTCGACCAGCGGGACTTCTACTACCCGTTCCTGCTCGGCGTGGAGGAGGAGGCGGCCCGCCTCGGCTACGACCTGTTGCTGTTCACCTCGGCCAACACGGCCCGGGACGGCGTCTACGCCCGGGGGCACAACGCGCTGCTGAAGGCGGACGGATGTGTCCTGCTGGGCCGGCACATCTCCCGCGACGACCTGGCGAACCTGGTCCGGGAGGACTTCCCGTTCGTCTTCATCGGTCGGCGCACGGTGGACGGCGCCGAGTTGTCCTACGTCGCCCCGGACTACGTCGCACCGACGAGGGGCCTCGTGGAGGAGCTTGTCGCGCTCGGGCACCGGCGTCTGCTGCTGCTGCGGCAGACCGACGGTGCCGAGCCGGGCGAGGACCGCGAGCTGGGCAGCCGCACTGGCGCCCAGGCGGCCGGCCTGCCCGCCGCCGACCTGCTCGTCGAGTTCTCCTCCGGCGCGGAGGACGTCACCACCGAGCGGGTGAGCGGTTGGATCCGAGCCGGCGTGACGGCGGTCCTCGTGGAGCCGTCCGAGGACAACGCCACGGGCGTGGCGCTGGCCGAGGTCACCCGGGCGGCGGGAATCCGGATACCCGACGACATCTCGGTGGCCTTCCTGGGCTCCGCGCCCGCACCGACGGCGACCCGGATCTGGACCTCCTTCGAGCTGCCCCGGGTCGAGATGGGCCGGGCAGCGGTCGACCTGCTGGTCAAACTGCTCGACGGTGTGCAGGACCGGCCGATCCAACTGCTCGTCCCGTGCACCGACGTGCGGGGCAACTCGATCAGCCGGGCACCGCGGGCGCAGGTGACGCCGCGATGACCAGATACGTGGTACGCACCGTCGGCACCGCGATCGTGATCATCCTCGGCGCCGCCACCCTCGTCTTCTTCATCATGCGGATCGCGCCGGGCGACCAGGCGACCGTGCTACTCGGTCCGGACGCCACGGCCGCCGAGGTGGCGGCGATGCGGAGCAGGCTCGGCCTGGACCAGTCGCTGCTGGTTCAGTACTGGCACTACCTCACCCAGCTGGCGACCCTCGACTTCGGCGACTCCTACCGCTTCGGCCGCCCTGCCCTCGGCCTGGTGCTGTCCCGCCTGCCGGCCACGGCGGAGCTCACGCTGACGGCCACCGCGATCGCGATGCTCGGCGCGGCGATCGGTGCCCTGGCCGGCGCGTACCGTGGCCGGTGGGTCGACCGTGGGATATCGGGCTTCGCCCTGGCGCTGTACTCCATGCCGCCGTTCTGGATCGGCATCATGCTGATCCTGGTACTGGCGCTGAAGTTCCGGTTGCTACCCAGCGCCGGCACCGGTACGCCGGCGCACATCGTGCTCCCCGCACTGACGCTCGCCGCCCCGTTCACCGCGCTGCTGGTCAGGATCACCAGGAGCAGCGTGGCGGACACCATGGCCGAGCCGTACGTGCAGCGGTCCCGCGCCAAGGGGCTCACCACCCGCCAGGTGGTCACCGGACACGTCCTGCGCAACGCGGCGCTGCCGGTGGTCACCATCGGGGCGCTGCACGTGGGAACCCTGCTGGGCGGCGCGGTCATCATCGAGACCGTCTTCGCCTGGCCCGGCCTCGGCTCACTGCTCGTCTCCGCGGTCGCCAACCGGGACTACTCCATCGTGCAGGCAGCGGTGCTCGTGATCGCGGTCATCGTGGTGTGCCTCAACGTCGCGGCGGATCTCGCCGCCGCCCGGCTCGACCCGAGGATCCGGTTGGGAGGCGCGGCATGAGTGCGATCGCCGTACTGGCGCGGGTCCGGCCGCGGGCCCGGCGTTACCCGCCGGCCGTCCCCGCCATCGCCGCCGTCGTCCTCGCCGGCTACCTCGTCGCCGGCCTGATCGGCCCGCTGCTGATCTCGTACGACCCGGTGGCGACGAGTGTGTCGGACCGCCTGCTCGCGCCCGGCTCGACGACCGCCGACGGAACTGTCGCCGTGCTGGGCACCGACGGCGTGGGGCGGGACATGCTCGGCCAGTTGGTGTACGGGGCCCGTACCTCGATCGTCATCGGGTCCTCCGTGGTGGCCATCTGCGTGATCGTCGGGATGATGTTCGGCACGCTGGCCGGCTACCTGTCCGGCTGGACCGACGTCGGGATCTCCCGGCTCATCGACGTCCTGATGGCCTTCCCGGGTATCCTGCTCGCCGTCGTCATCGCCGGACTCTTCGACCGGGGCATTCTCGTCGTGGTGCTGGCGCTGTCCGTCGCGGGCTGGGTGGCGTTCGCCCGGCTCGCCCGCGGACTGACGTTCTCGCTGCGGGAACGGCCGTGGATCGACGCCGCACGGCTGATCGGGGTGCCCACCCCGATCATGATCGTCCGGCACATCATCCCGTTCGTGATCGGACCGGTCACCGCGTTGGCGACCACGGAGTTCGCCGGCGCCGTCCTGTCCGAGGCCGGTCTGAGCTTCCTCGGGCTTGGCCTGCCGCCCTCCGCGGTCTCCTGGGGCCAGGTCATCGCGAACGGCAGGGACTATCTCGACACCGCTTGGTGGATATCCGCCTTCCCCGGGCTTGCGCTGACCGGGCTCGTGGTGAGCACGGGCCTGCTCGGCGACCACCTCACCCAGCGTTTCGGCGCCCGGCGCTGACAACGCATCCCCCTAACCCAGGAGAAGATGCAATGACGCTACAGCGACGGATGCGTACGGAGGTCCTCGCCGCCGCGGCCCTGGCACTCGTCGGGCTCGTCGGCTGTACCACCACCTCCGGCGGGTCCGAAAACGGCGGCGACGTCGCGCAGGAACTGGCCGTCGCCGTCCAGTTCCCGATCGAGAACCTCGACCCGCACGGCGCGTCCGCAATGGACAACGGCACCCAGATCGCTGCCAAGGCCATCTTCAGCCCGCTTGTGCGTATCGTCGGAAAGAGCCAGTTCGAGGGCGTCCTCGCCGAGTCGTGGCAGACCAACGCGGACGCCTCCGAGTGGACCTTCAAGCTGCGCGACAACGTCACCTTTTCCGACGGGTCCCCGGTCACCGGCTCGGACGTGGTCGCCTCGTTCAACCGGGTGGTGAGCCTCGCCGGCCCGATGGCGGTCAACTTCAAGGACCACCAGGCCAGGGTCGATGGCACGGACACTGTCGTCATCACCGGCAAGGGCCCGGATCCCGCACTGCTCGGCAAGCTCGTCACGTTCTACGTGACGCCAGCGAACCAGGACAAGGCGGGTTGGGAGAAGCCGATCGGTAGCGGACCCTTTGTCCTCCAGCAGTTCGCCCCTGGCCAGAATCTCGTCCTCGGTGCCAACCCGAAGTACTGGGCGGGCAAGCCGCAACTGGACCGGCTGGAGCTGCGCAGCATCCAGGAGATCGCGGCGCGGATGACCGCGCTGAAGACCGGCGAGGTCGGACTCACCTGGGCCATGCCGGACGACCAGATCCCGGCCCTGCGCAGCGACCCGGACCTCGCCGTGGAGAAGCTGGATGGCGGCGCCGTGGTGACGATGTGGATGAACAGCTCGGCGAAGGGACTGACCAGCCCGGCCGTCCGGCGGGCCCTGTGGCAGGCCGTCGACTTCGAGACGATCATCAAGTCGCTGTACCCGGAGACCGGCGCTCTGGCCAACTCGGTGATCGGCACCAACGTGCTCGGCTACGCGCCGCAGACCCCGGTCAAGTACGACCCCGTCGCGGCCAAGGCGGCGCTGGACGCGGCCGGCTGGGACTACGGGCAGACGATCCGGTTCCAGTTCTCGCAGCCGCAGTTCCAGCAGTTCACCGATGCGGTGGCGAGCGACCTCGCCAAGATCGGCGTCAAGGTCGACCCCACCCAGAAGGAGTCCGCGGTCTTCCTCCAGGATCTGCTGGCGCTCAACTGGGACCTGAACATCCAGCAACTCGGTACCGCCGGCTTCGACGCGGCCACCAACCTCGGCCGGCTGTACACCTGCGCGGCCAAGCGGACCGGCTACTGCAACGCGGAGCTGGACAACCTGCTCGCCCAGGCCGGCTCGACCAGCGACACCGCCAAGCGCCAGGACCTGTACGCGCAGGCATCCAAGATCATTTGGGACGACGCCGTCGGCATGTACCCGATGTTCGTCCAGATCCCGTACGCCCGGAGCAAGACGCTGCAGGACTTCACGCTCCCGGTGGACGGCGTACCGGACTTCGCCAAGGTACGGATCGGCAGCGACGCACGGTGAAGCCGCTCCCGACTTCCCCGGTCGCCGACCCGGCACCGAGCGAGCCCGGCCCCGGCGGTGGCCCGGCGGAGCTGCTGCGGATCGAGCATCTGTCGATCGACCTGCCCGGCCCGGCGGGTCCGGTCCGGGTGGTGGACGACGTGTCGTTCGCCGTCGACGCGGGCCGGACCACCGGCCTGATCGGGGAGTCGGGCAGCGGCAAGACGATGACCGCCTCGGCGATCATCGGCCTGCTTCCGGCCGGTGGCACGGCCTCCGGCCGGATCTGGTGGCACGGCGAGGACCTGGTGGCCATGCCGGAGAAGGCCCGGCGCCGGCTGCGCGGGCACAGCATCGCCATGATCTTCCAGGACCCCCAGTCCGCGCTGAACCCGACGCAGACGATCGGCCGGCAGGTCGGAGAGATCCTCCGCCGCGGCGGCATGCCGGCCAGCCAGGTACGCCGGGCCGTGATCGACCTGCTCGACCGGGTGGGGGTGCCCGATCCGGAAACGCGGCATGCCCAGTACCCGCACCAGTACTCGGGCGGCCTGCGGCAACGCGCGATGGTGGCGACCGCACTCGCCGGTTCGCCACAGCTCATTCTCGCCGACGAACCGACGACGGCGCTCGACGTCACCGTCCAGGCCCGGATCCTGGGGCTGCTCAAGCGCATCCGCGAGCAGGAGGGCATGGCCATGTTGCTGGTCAGCCACGACCTGCGGGTGATGGCGCACGTCGCCGACGAGGTCGTCGTGATGTACGCCGGCCGGGTGTGCGAGATCGGCCCCAGCCGCGAGGTGTTCCACCGGCCGGCGCACCCCTACACCAGGGCGCTGGTGGTCAGCGTCCCGGCGGTGCGCAACAAGACGGCCATCGCCGACCCGCTGCCCGGCAGCCCGGCGAACCCGGCCGAACGGCCTCCGGGATGCCCGTTCCATCCCCGGTGCCCCAAGGCTCGCGACCGGTGCCGCACCGAGGTGCCGCAGTTGCGGCACCTCGCCACCGGCCGGCAGGTCGCCTGCCACTTTCCCGAGGAGGCGACGTGACCGCCACGGGGCAGCCCGCGCTGCTGGAGGTCGACGACCTCGTGGTCAACTTCGGCACCCGGCGGGAGCGCCGGCGCGGCCTCAAGCCGAACGCCGTCGACGGCGTGTCGCTCACGGTAGGTCCGGACGAGACACTCGCCGTCGTCGGCGAGTCCGGCTCGGGCAAGACCACGGTTGCCCGCTGCGTCGTCGGCCTGCAGGCGGCGCAGCGGGGCACGGTGCGGTTCGACGGCGTCCAGGTCGGCCCGGTCGGCACCCGCACTCCGGCGACCCGCCGCGCCGTCCAGATGGTCTTCCAGGATCCCGCCGCCTCGCTCAACCCGCGGATGACGGTCCGCGCCATCATCGCCGAGGCCTGGCGTACCCACCGGTCCGTCGCGCCTACCGACCGGACCTGGGACGCCGCCATCGAGGACCTGCTGAACGACGTCGGCCTGGACGCCGGCATCGCGGCCCGGCGCACGCCGTCGCTGTCCGGCGGGCAGTGCCAGCGGGTCAGCATCGCCCGCGCCCTCGCGCTGCGGCCGCGCCTGCTGGTCTGCGACGAGGCGGTCTCCGCCCTCGACGTCTCCGTCCAGTCCCAGATCCTGCGCCTGCTCGTCAGCCTGCGGGCCTCCCGCGGGCTCGCCATCCTGTTCATCACGCACGACCTCGGCGTGGTCCGCCAGATCGCGGACCGGGTGGCGGTGATGCAGCACGGTCGGCTGGTCGAGACCGCCAGCGCCGACGACCTGTTCGACCAGCCCAGCCATCCCTACACCAGGACCCTGCTCGACGCCGCCCTCGACCTCGAGGGCGCGTGACACCCAAGACGATGGAACGGAGCACATTGGAGTCGCGAATTGCGGACGTCGATCTTGCCATCATCGGCGGTGGCGTGGGCGGCGTCGCCGCGGCGCTCGCCGCGCTGCGGCGCGGGCTGCGGGTGGTGCTGACGGAGGAGACCGACCGGATCGGTGGTCAGTTCACCAGCCAGGGAGTGCCGCCGGACGAGCACAGATGGATCGAGCAGTTCGGCTGTACCGCCTCGTACCGCAGATACCGGTCCGCCGTCCGGGACTACTACCGTCGGTGGTACCCCCTCACCGTCGCGGCGAGGAACGACCCCCGGCTCAACCCGGGACTGGGTCGGGTCGGCCCGTTGTGCCACGAGCCGAGGGTGAGCGGAGCTGTGCTGCGGTCCCTCGTCGACCCGTACCTGAGCAGCGGGCGGCTGCGCATCCTGCTCCGGACCAGGCCGGTCGGGGTGGAACTGCGCGGTGACCGGGTCACCGGCGTCACCGTGGAACGCGCCGACGCCGGCCGGGTACACCTCGTCAGCCCGTACTACCTGGACGCCACCGAGCTGGGTGACGTGTTGCCGCTGGCCGATGTGGAGCACGTGACGGGATTCGAGTCCCGGCACGACACCGGCGAGCCGAGCGGGCCCGAGGTGGCACAGCCGGACAACATGCAGGCGATCTCGTGGGTCTTCGCCGTCGAGCACCGGGAGGGCGAGGATCACGTGATCGAGCGCCCGGCCCGGTACGACTACTGGCGCGGCTACCGCCCGGCGTACTGGCCGGGGCCGCAGATCGGGCTGACCGCGCCCGACCCCCGGACGCTGGCGCCGCTGACCCGCACCTTCACCCCGAACGCGCGCTCCGGGCAGGTGGTCGCCGACCAGAGCCAGGATCCCGGCGACCGCGAGCTGTGGGAGTTCCGCCGGGTGGTCGCCCGTGAGCTGTACGAGCCGGGCTTCGTCACCAGCGACGTGACCCTGGTGAACTGGCCGATGATCGACTACCTGGACGGCCCGCTGATCGGGGTCGGCGAGGAGGAGAAGCAACACCATCTGCGCGGCGCCCGGGAACTGTCGGCCAGCATGCTCTACTGGCTGCAGACCGAGGCGCCACGACCGGATGGCGGCCAGGGATGGCCGGGGCTGCGGCTACGGCCGGACGTGATGGACACCGTCGACGGTTTCGCCGCGGCACCGTACATCCGGGAGTCCCGGCGGATCCGCGCCGAGTACACCGTCGTCGAACAGGACCTCTCCCTCGCCGTCCGGGGCGACGCAGGCGCAGTGGCGTACGACGACACCGTCGGGGTCGGTATGTACCGGATCGACCTGCACCCGTCGACCGGGGGAGACAACTACATCGACATCGCAAGCTGCCCCTTCCAGATCCCACTCGGCGCCCTACTGCCGGTGCGGATACGCAACCTGCTACCGGCCGGGAAGAACATCGGCACCACACACATCACCAACGGCTGCTACCGGCTGCACCCGGTGGAGTGGAACATCGGCGAGGCAGCAGGCTCGCTGGTGGCGTACTGCCACCGCGAGGCGGTGGAGCCGCACGACGTCCGCCGCAAGGAGCAGCACCTGCGGATGTTCCAGAGCACGTTGGTCGCCGACGGCGTCGAGCTCGCCTGGCCAGAGGTTCGGGGTTACTGATGGCGCTGTCTGGCAAGGACCTGCTCAGCGGCGTGGTCGTCCCGGCCGTCACTCCGATCGGCGGGCACGGCGGTCCGGATTTCGCCGCCGGCTGTGGGTACTTCGACGCGCTGGCCGCCGTCGGCGTAGAGAAGATCATGCTGTTGGGCACCAACGGCGAGGGGCCGCTGTTCGACACGCAGTCCATCGGCCAGTTCCTGGCCGACGCCGTCGGGCAGTGGAAGCGGCGGGTGCCAGGGGGAACTGTCGTCGTGAACGTCTCCGCCGCCGGGACCCGCGAGTCGCTGCTGCGGGCAGAGGCCGCCGCCGCGGCCGGATCCGATGCGCTGGTACTCAGCCCACCGTTCTACTTCCAGCACAGCGAGCGCGACATCGCCGCGCATTACCACGCGGCCCGCGCGGCGTCCCTTCCCGTCATCGCCTACAACACACCGAGGTACGCCTCTCCACTGGCGGCCGGTTCGATCCGGGCGTTGGCCGAGATGCCGCACGTCGTCGGCGTCAAGGACAGCTCCGGCGATGCCGCCGTCCTCGCCGAATGGCTGGAGGTATCCCGCCGTCGGCCGGACTTCGGGGTGAGCCAGGGCGCCGAGCAGTACCTGTACGACGCGTTGGCCGCTGGCGCGGACGGAATCACGCCCGGCATCGCGAACATCGCGCCCCGCGTCGCCGTCGAGCTGGTCGCCGCCCATCGTGGCGACGACGACGTGCGCGCCGCTCGTGCCCAGGAGCGGATCGTGCGGGTGATGAAGATACACCACGTCCGGCCGGGTGTTCCGGTGGTCAAGGCGGCGCTGGCGCTGCGTGGCCTGTGCCCGGCGGACCTGGCCCCGCCGCTGCGGGTCCTCGACGACGACGAGACCGCCGACCTGCGGCGGTTTCTATCCACGGTGGAGCATGAGTTGATCGGTACCTCGGATGGCTGACGCGCAGTGGTGGCGCACCGCCGCCATCTACCAGATATACATCCGGTCGTTCGCGGACAGCGACGGCGACGGCATCGGCGACATCGCCGGGATCCGCAGCCGGCTCGGCTACCTCGCGCAGCTCGGTGTCGACGCCATCTGGATCACCCCCTGGTACGCCTCCCCCAACAACGACGGCGGCTACGACGTACGCGACTACCGCGCCATCGACCCGACCTACGGTGACCTGCGGGAGGCCGAGCTGCTCATCGGGGAGGCACACCAGCACGGCTTGAGGGTCATCCTGGATGTCGTGCCGAACCACACCTCTACCGACCATCCCTGGTTTCAGGCCGCGCTCGTCGCCCCACCCGGCTCACCGGAGCGCGCCAGGTACCACTTCGTGGACGGGCGCGGATCCGGCGGTGAGCTGCCGCCCAACGACTGGCGTAGCACCTTCGGCGGCAGCGCCTGGCAGCGGGTGACGGAGGTGGACGGAGAGCCCGGACAGTGGTACCTGCACCTGTTCGACCCCAGTCAGGCCGACCTGAACTGGTCACATCCCGAGGTACACCGGGAGTTCCTGGACATCCTGCGGTTCTGGTTCGACCGCGGTGTCGACGGGTTCCGTATCGACGTCGCCACCGGACTGGTGAAGCACCCTGGCTATCCCGACCTGGGCTACCGGGAGGAGGATCTGCTCGTCCTCACGAACGTGCCGGACCATCCGCACCGGGACCGCGACGGGGTACATGCGATCTACCGTGACTGGCGACGGCTCGCCGGCGAGTACGACCCACCAAGGATCTTTGTCGCGGAGGCATGGGTCGCCGATTCTGAGCGGCTGGCCCGTTATGTGGCGCCGGGCCAGCTCCACACCACCTTCAACTTCCCGTTTCTGCAGTCCGCCTGGGACGCCGGCGAGTTGTCCTCGGTCATCGAGTCGACCCTGCACGCGATGTCCCGGGTCGGGGCACCGCCGACCTGGGTGCTGTCCAATCACGACGTGGAACGGACGGTGACCCGCTACGGGCGTGCGGACACCCGGAAGCAGCCGGGCAGATCCGGCCACGAGCTCGGACCGGTCGACATTGAGCTGGGCCGGCGCCGGGCCAGGGCCGCGATTCTGCTGATGCTCGCCCTGCCCGGCGTGGCCTACCTCTACCAGGGCGAGGAACTCGGCCTGCCCGACCACATGGACATCCCCGTCGACCGCATCCAGGATCCGATCTGGACCCGCTCCGGCGGGCGGCGCCGAGGACGCGACGGCTGCCGGGTTCCGCTTCCGTGGACGCTGGACCCGAAGGGTGCCGGGTTCGGTTCCGCGGACCCGTGGCTCCCGCAGCCCCACGGCTGGGAGACACACTCGGTGCAGAGCCAGCTCGACGACCCGACCTCCACGTACCACCTTGTGGCGCGGGCGCTGCGGATCCGCCGGAGCCTGGATCCCGCACCGGAGCTTGAGTGGGTGGTCCGATCCGATTCGGTTCTGCGCTTCCGGCGCGGGCCGGCCCTCGAGTGCATTGTCAATTTCGGCGCCACTGAGGTGCCGGTGCCAGCGGGCGCGGTTCCCCTCCTGCGCAGCGACACCATCGACGTGACGCCCGACCCGATCGGGCCGGACACGGCCGCATGGCTGCGGCCGAGGGGATAGCTCACCGGACCAGCCCTCGCCCGGGCGACTCGTAGAGGATGAACCATGAAGCGGCCGAACATCGTGTTGATCGTCGCCGACGACCTCGGGTACTCGGACATCGGGTGCTACGGCGGCGAGATCCGCACGCCGAACATTGACCGGCTGGGGCGGGCCGGGGTGCGGCTGTCGCAGTTCTACAACACGGCGCGGTGCAGTCCGTCGCGCGCGTCCCTGCTGACCGGGCTGCACCCGCACCAGACGGGCATCGGTGTCCTGGCCAGCCCCAACCGGCCCGGCGGGTACCCGGGTAGCCTCAACGACCGCTGCGTCACCGTCGCCGAACTGCTCCGGGACGCCGGCTACGCCACGAGCCTGTCGGGTAAGTGGCACCTGAGCGGGTCGGTGTGGGAGCCGTCCGACTCGTGGCCGACCCGGCGGGGATTCGACGACTTCTTCGGCACGCTCAGCGGCTGCGGCAGTTACTACGACCCGGGGACGCTGCGCCGGGGCGAGGCGGATGCGAGCGCCGAGGCCCGCGATCCGCGGTTCTTCTACACCGACGCGATCACCGATCACGCGGTGGAGTTCGTCGGCCGGCAGGCCGCCGCCGACCGTCCGTTCTTCGCCTACGTCGCCTACACCGCGCCGCACTGGCCGCTGCACGCCCCGGCGGAGGACATCGCCGGGTACGACGGTGTCTACGAGGCGGGCTGGGACGAGTTGCGCGGCCGCCGGCTGGAGCGGCTGCGTGCCGAAGGCTTGGTCGGCGCGGAGTCGCCTCTGTCCGAGCGGGACCCGACACAGCCGCCGTGGTCAGCGGTGCCGCACAAGGCGTGGGAGGCACGCCGCATGCAGGTGTACGCCGCCCAGGTCGAGCGGATGGACCGGGGCATCGGGCGGATCCTGGACCAACTGGCGTGCTCCGGCGTCCTTGACGACACCGTGGTGGTATTCCTGTCCGACAATGGCGGCTGCGCCGAGGAGTTGCCGCTCGGTGACCCCGAGGAGTTCCGCAGCAGGCGGGCGACGATCCCGGCCGCCACCCGGGACGGCGCGCAGTTGCGGGTCGGCAACGATCCGGGCATCGACCCCGGCCCGGAGGACACCTACGCCAGCTACGGCGTCGCGTGGGCAAACTTGTCCAACACCCCCTTCCGGCTGTACAAGCGGTGGGTACACGAGGGCGGTATCGCCACCCCTTTTCTCGCGCACTGGCCTGCGGGCGGCCTGGTCGGCGGTCGGATGGTCCGGACGCCGTTCCAGCTCACCGATGTGTTACCCACCTTGTCCGGGGCTACCGGCGTCGACTATCCGCGCGAGTACCGGGGGCGGGAGGTGCTGCCGCCCGAGGGGCGCAGCATGTTGCCCGCGCTGCGGGGAGAATCGGGACCGGATTCCGACTTGTTCTGGGAACACCTCGGCAACGCCGCGGTACGCCGGGGGCGGTGGAAGCTCGTCCGCGAGCACTCCCAGCCGTGGGAACTGTACGACATGGACGCCGATCGCTCTGAGGTTAACGATCTCGCCCAGCGACACCCCGGCCTCGTCGTCGAGCTGGCCACCGAATACGAGCGCTGGGCGCAGCGGGTCGGCGTCATACCCCGCGGCTAGCCCCCGCCACATCGATCCGTCAGCGATCGCGGCCGATGCGGGGGACGAGTGCGGGGCCGCCCGGGAGCACAGGTGGTCGCAGGAGGTTCGCGACGATGTGGAGGATGCCGAGGATGCCTGCCGGGTGGCATTCCTCGACGAGCTCGCGAGCTTCCTCGGTGGATCCGTAGCGGAGGTGGACGGCACGACAGTCGGCCACGTCGTGGCCTGCGTCGCGCGGCGGCGAGTCGAACCAGGGCGTGATCCGGATGGCGTCGATGCCGAGCGGCGACAATCGGTAGATCCGGCTGCGCAGCCCGGTGATGTCGCCGATCCCCTAGCCATTGGCGAAGGACCGGTTTACCCCTGGTCGATCGCCGCCATGCGGCACCATGCGGCCGATGTCGTGCCGTCCACTGCGTTTCCTACTTGATGGCGTTGCCGAGCGGCACGCGCTGCCACGACGTGCCGTCGGACATGGCGAGGCAGGGCTTGCCGCCGTGGCCGTCGCTGACGTGGATGATTGCGCCGCTGTTGCTGCCGGCGGGCGGCAGGGTCTTGACGGTGTACGGGTGCAGGCGGGTGGCATGGGCGTAGACGGTGCGGATCTGCGCGTCGGGGCTGCCGATGTCGCGGGCGTTGTCGGTCGGGGGGATCAGCCCGGCGACGCTGGCCTGGAAAGCGACGACCTCGTTGGTGTTGGTGGTGGAGCACAGCAGGTTGGTGGCCGCGGATCCGGATGCGTTGACCGCGACCACCTCGACGCCGCCCTTGACGCCCGGCCCGGAGCCGCCGGCCAGTGCGCCTTCGACGAGGTAGCCGCCGTAGCTGTCGCCGGCTGTGATGCCGCCGGTGGCGGTGCTGAGGACGCGTACGGCGGCGGCTTTCGCGGCGGCCACCTGGAGCTTGCTGAACCTGCCCGGTTCGGTCTCCACGTAGGAATCGGGGCTGATCGTCCCGGCGGCGACGAGTGCGTCCTGCTCGAACGTGTTGCCGACGACGTTGGACTCGCGCAGGGTGCCGACGACGTTGACCCCGGGTTGCCCGTTGGGGTTGGCCGACAGGACGTTGCCGAGGGCGGCGAGTCTGGTGGCGTCCGCGCCGAGGTGGACGGCGCCGTGGCCGGCCGCCTTGACGAGGTTGAAGTGGTCGAATGAGTTGTCGGTGATGCTGACCTTGTCCACGGACTGGTCGAACCGGATGGCGGAGGCGCGGATCCAGTTGAACGAGTTCGCCGAGATGGTGACGTTTTTCGCGGATACCCCGCTGGTGAAGTGGATCGCGTAGCGGGGCGGCTCCCAGGCGCCGGGGTCAGTGTCGAACCCGCCGATGATATTGCCGGTGATGGTGAGGTTGTGGCCGCCGGAGTCGATCTGGATGACAGCGTTGCCGGTGCCGTTCTCGATCACGTTGCCGGTGATGGTGGAGTTGGTGAGACTGCCCTTGAACAGCCGCCGACCGATGTCGAGCAGGTTGTTGCTGATGATGGCGCCGCGGAAGTCGCCGTCCGGGGGGCCGTTGAAGATGATGGCGTCGAAGTTAGAGTGGAAGTGGTTGTCGGTGATGATCCACTTTCGCGTACCGTAGGGCAGCACGTGCACGCCACTGCCCTGGATCCCTTCGGTGGGCCAGGAGATGCTGATGCCGTTCGTGCAGACGGCGACCTTGTTCTTGGTGAACAGGAAACCCCGCCCGACGCTTTGGATGGCGGTGTGGAAGCGCAGGAACGAGCATTCGACGATGATGACGTCGGTGTCGTCGGTGTTCGCCCGGCGCGCGACGTGGATCCCGACGTTGTTGGCCGTCTTCACCGGGGCGTCGAACGCGACGCCGTGGATGCCGCCCAGCGACGCCTCCCACCGGATGCCGACGCCGTCGTGGTGAAAGGTGATCTTTGACGACTCCTCGCCGAACATGCCGTAGCCGCGCAGCACGAACCGGTTGAGGTGGGCGCCCGGGGTGTCGTATTCGTGGTCGCCGACGACGATCGTCGACGTGACCTTGTAGAGCCCCGGCGGTAGCACGACGATCTTGTTCCGTTGGGTGCGGGCGGCGTTGATGGCGGCCTGGATGGCGGCGGTGTCGTCGGCCTCGCCGTCGCCGACCGCGCCGAACTGCTGCGGGGTGAGCACCGGGGATCCGTCGGCGTCGACCAGGCTCGGTGGTGGGGTTTCGGCGTGTGCCGGCCCGGTGAGGGCGAGCCCGCCGAGGCCGGCGGCACCTGCCGCGGCGGCGGACCGGATCATCATCCGGCGGTTGATTCGATCGGTCACTGCGTCCTGCTCCATTCGGTGGGTTGGTATGGATGGGACTGGTGGGTGGTACCGGGGAGCCTCAGTTGGCCGCGTCGAGGTCGACGGCGGCCGCGAGGAGTTCTCGGGTGTAGTCGTGTCGTGGTGCGGTGAACAGCGTCTGCGCTTCGGCGTTTTCGACAAGCTCGCCGCGGCGCATGACGAGGACGCGGTCGGCGACCTGGCGCACCACACCGAGGTCGTGGGTGATGAACAGCATCGACAGCGACCGCGCTTGGCGTACCTTCACCAGTAGTTGCAGCACCTGAGCCTGGACGGAGACGTCGAGGGCGGATACGGCCTCGTCGCAGACGAGCAGCCGCGGGTTGAGGGCGAGTGCCCGGGCGATGCTGACGCGTTGGCACTGGCCGCCGGACAGTGCGGTCGGGCGTTTGCCGGCGACGTCGGGGTCCAGCCCGACCTGGGCGAGCAGGTCGACCACGGCGTCGCGGCGGCGGCGGGGGTTGCGGCGCACACCGTCCGGGGCCGCGTCCGGGTGTGCCTGCCAGGCTTCGGCGATGGAGGCCTCGGCAGACAGCCGGGGATTCAGCGAGGACCGGGGATCCTGAAAGATCATGGCGATGGTGCGCCGCATGCCGCGGTCGCCGGATCGCCGGCCCAGCAGGGACTTCCCGTCGTAGTGGATGCTGCCCGAGGCCGGTTTGACGAGTCCCACGATGGCCTGGGCGATCGTCGACTTCCCGGAGCCGGATTCGCCCACCAGGGCGACCGTCTCCTGCGGTGCGACGTCGAGGGCCACGTCGCGTACCGCCGTGATCGTCGTCCGTCGGCCGAGCCCACCGCTGCGTGGCCCGGGGTATGTCACGGTCAGATCCGTGATCTGCAGTCCGGTGGCGGTGGTCACGGCGACTCCTCCGCGAAGTGGCAGGCGCTGAGCCGTCCCGGTACCACCTGGCGCAGTGCCGGCACCTCGGCCCGGCAACGGTCCTCGGCGCGAGGGCAGCGCGGGTGGAACGGGCAGCCGGCGGGTCGGTCGAACGGGTTCGCCGGGCTCCCCGGCAGCGGGTCGGCGATCGCGGTCGGCTTGTGTACGGACGGGACGCTGCGCACCAGCGCGGCGGTGTAGGGGTGCAGTGGCCGGCGGAGTACGGCCTTCGCCGGCCCCCTCTCGGCGACCCGGCCGGCGTACATCACGACGAGGTCGTCGGCGACGTGCGACATCACCCGCAGGTCGTGGCTGACGAGCAGCATCGACAGGTGGTCCTCGTCGCGCAGCCGGGCGAGCAGGTTCAGGATCCGAGCCTGCACGGTGACGTCCAGCGCGGTCGTCGGCTCGTCGGCGAGGATGATCTTCGGCCCGCCGGCCAGCGCCAGCGCGATCATCGCACGTTGCCGCATCCCGCCGGAGAACTCGTGCGGGTAGGCGCGGACCCGGTTGCCCGCATCGGGGATACCGACATGGTCGAGCAGTTCCACGGCACGCTGGCGGGCCTGGCGTCGGGACAGCCCCCGTCCCCACAGGATCTCGCTGACCTGATCGCCGATTGTCATCGTCGGGTTCAGCGCGGTCGACGGGTCCTGGAACACCACGGAGATCTCCCGGCCCCGGACCTGCCGGATGCGGGTGGGGCCGGCCCTAAGCAGGTTCTCCTCGCCGAGCAGCACCTGCCCGCGGAGCACGGCGGTGTCCGGGGTGAGGCGGACGAGGGCCATCGCGGTGAGCGATTTGCCGCTGCCGGACTCGCCGATCAGACCCGTGGTGCGACCCTGCGCGATGTCGAACGAGACGCCGTCGACCACGGTGGCCACGCCGCGGGGGCCGGGCAGCCGGATCGACAGGTCCCTGACCCGCAGCGTCGCCGCGGCCGATGGCTGCGATGCCGCGGGCAGCTGGGTGGACATTACTGCCGTCGCACTCGTCGGCTGGGGCCGGTCAATCATCAACCGAGACCGTGTTCAGCGGCGGCAGGCTTTCGAGGGTGGGTGCGAGTCCGGAGATGCCGGACCGGGTGGCGAAGACGACCTTGACGAACATGGGGTACATGCCGACTGCCTCGTTCCAGATCAGCGCGGTCGCGTCGCCGTACGCCTGCTTGCGCGTCTCCTGATCGGTGGAGGTGTTGCCCTTCTTCAGCAGTGCGTCCAGATCCGGGTTGCAGTACCCGGTCCGCTTCGCCGCGCAGGTGTAGAGCCTGCCCAGGTTGTACGACGCGTCCAGGCCGAGCGTGCCGACCTGCTGGATGTTGATATCCCAGTTCAGGTTCAGCAGGTCCTCGGTGTAGACGGCCTGCTCCTTCTGCAAGGCCTCGACCTTGACCCCGATCGCGGCCAGGTCGGAGACGACCGACTCCACCCACTGCTTGAACTGCGTCTGGGAGAAGTGGAAGCGCAGGGTGGTGTTGAAGTCGAACCCGGCGTCGACGAGCGCCTGCTTCGCCGCCTGTGGGTCGTAGCCGACCGGCTTCTGCGGCGCGTAGCCGAACACCGTCGGCGCCAGCACCGAGTTGGCGGGTTGGCCACTTTCCGGGTACAGCGCCTTGATGATCTTGTCGAAGTTCACCGCCTGCCACAGGGCCCGCCGGACCTCGGCCTTGTTCAGCGCCGGGGTCGAGGCATTCATCCACATCGTCATGACCCCGCTTCCGTCGGCGGTCGTGAACTTGATGTCGGAGTTGCTGCGTAGCTGGGTCACCTGGTCATCGGGGATGCCCCAGATGATGTCCGCTTCGCCGGTCTGCAGGGCGGTGACCCTGGCTGCCACCTCGGGGATGGACCGGATGGTCACCTGGTCCACCTTCGGCTTGTCTCCCCAGAACTTCTCGTTGGGGACAATCACCAGGTCCCCGCCGGGGGTGAACGACTTGACCTTGAACGGACCCGACGTCACCGGCGTACCCGTGTAGCTGTCCTCGGTGGCGCTCGCCGGGGTGATCCTCAGTCCGGTCAGCTTCGCCAGCAGCGCCGGGTCGGGCTCGGCGGGCTTGAACGTCACCGTGTCATCGGTCGACTCGACAGCGACGTTGACGAAGTTCGCCGAGAACGGGCTCTTCGCCTCCACGGTGCGGGTGAACGACGTCGCGACGTCCTTGCCGGTCAGCGCGGAGCCGTCGGAGAACGTAATCCCGTCCTTCAACGTGAAGGTGAACTGTGTCGCGGTGTCGTTCGACTCCCATTTCTCGGCCGCGACGCCCTGGAACTCGCCGGGTCCGACCGTCGCCAGCAGCGGGGCGTACAGCTGCAACGAGGCGAGACCGGTGCCGCCGTCGATGGCGAGCTTGCCGTTCGGGTCGATCGACTCGATTGGGAACTGGCCGGCCACGACGAGCTGGCCGCCGCTGCCGCCGCCGGAGTTGTCGTCTGCGCCGCATGCGGCGGTTGTTGCCAGGGTAAGGACCGCCGTTGTCGCGACGGCGGCGAGCCGGATAGACCTCATCGTCGTGCTCCTTACTGTGCTGAGTTCGGCTGTGCTGCGGGGATGGGGGTGTGTGCGGTGGGGTCGGGTGTCGTCATTGCCGGCGGCCGACGTGGCGGGTGAACAGGTCTCCGGTGAATCCCACGCTGATGACGAGCAGGGCGAGGGCGATGCCGGGGATGGTGGATATCCACCAGGCGCTGGCGAGGTACTCCTTGCCGGAGGCGATCGTCTGTCCCCAGGAAACGGACGACGGCGGCAGACCCAGTCCGAGGAAGCTCAGGCTCGCCTCGGCGAGAATGGCGCCGGCGAACTCGGTCGTCGCCAGCGCGAGCGCGGGCCCGGCGAGGAAGGGCACGATGTGCCGGGTCACGATGGTCCGCCGGGGCACCCCCATCACGGTCGCCGACCTGACCCAGTCCCGCTCGCGCAGGCTCATCGCCATGGACCGCGACAGGCGGGCGAAGCTGACCCAGTTGGTGACGGTGAGCGCGATGACGACGATCACGAGGCTGCGGTCGAAGACGCCGGCGATGACGATGGCCAGCAGGATGCCCGGGAACGCGACCAGCACGTCGATGACGCGGGACACCGCCACGTCGGTGATCCCTCGCCGGTACCCGGCGAACGTGCCGAGGGCGACGCCGACAAGTCCGCTGAAGGCGACCACGAGCAGCCCGATCACGATCGACGTGCGGGCGCCGTACACCACCTGGCCGAGCAGGTCCCGGCCGAGGGCGTCGGTGCCGAAGATCGCCGTGCTGCCGTCGCTGGTGACCGAGCCGGGGCTGAGCAGCCGGTCGTCGAGGTCGCCGCGTACGGGGGAGTAGTCGATGATCAGCGGGCCTACGGCGCCGACCAGCACGTACAGCCCGAAGACCACCATCGGGACGGCCTGCACCGCCCGGCCCACCCTGGTCCGGGCGGCGGTCACCGGGACCGGTGCGACCGGGCTTTGTGCCAGCTCCAGCGCGGTCATCCGCCGCCTCCCGTCCTTCGTCCGGTTGCGCGGGCTAGCTCGGTCACGACGCCACCCCCGCCCGGATACGGGGATCCAGCCGGGCGTTGAGGACGTCGGCGAGCAGGTTCATCGCCACGACGACGATCGCGATGAGGACGGTCGCCCCCTGCACGATGGCGTAGTCGCGGTTGCCGACGGAGCTGACCAGCAACGAGCCGACACCCTGCCAGGCGAACACCTGCTCGACGATCACCGCGCCGCCCATCAGGGTGCCGATGTGCAGCGCCACGATGCTCACCACCGGGATCACCGAGTTGCGTACAGCGTGGCGGGCCAGCACCGTCCGCTCGGACAGACCTTTCGACCGGGCGGTCAGGATGTACGGCTCGCTGGTGACCTCCGCGAGGCTGCTGCGGGTGATCCGGGCCACCAGGGCGGTGAACGGGATGGCGAGGGTGATCGCCGGCAGCACCAGATGCCGGAAGTCCCCGGACCCCGCACTGGGTAGCAGCCGCAGGGTCAGCGCCATCAGCAGGATCAGCATGATGCCCGACCAGAACGACGGAAGCGCCTGCATCACCAGGGTGACGGCGGAGATCGCCCGGTCGGCGAGCCGGCCCGGCGCGCGGCCGGCGAGGATGCCCAGCAGCGGTCCGAGCACCAGAGCCAGCAGCGTCGCCGTCGCCGTGAGCAGGATGGTGGCCGGGAGGCGGTCGAGGATGACTGTCATAGCAGACTCGTGGAAGCGGTACGACTCTCCGAAGTCGCCGGTGACGGCTTCGCGCAGGTAGCTGAGGTACTGCGCGAAAATCGGCCGGTTGAGTCCGAGCTCTTCACGTAGTGCGTCTACTTCTGCCGCGGTGGCCTCAGGCCCCAACTGGACGGTGGCCTGGTTGCCAGGGGCGAGCCGCAGGATAACGAAGGTGAGGCTCAGAGTCCCCCAGACGGTGAAGACCATGAGGCCGAGTCGCCGGACCAGCCGGGGAAACATCAGTATCTCTCCTCCTTCTTTTCACTATCAGGCCCGAAAGCGTGGCCGCCTGCGGGTCATCCCTTCAGGGCGAGGTGGACCAGGACGGTTGCCGGCTGCTGCTGCGTGGCGCCGCTGAACGCCAGCCGCAGCCACCCACCGAAGTTCGTCAGTTCGATTGCGGCAATCTTTTCGCCCGCCGCGATCACCCGAGGGTTGCCCCGGTCCACCCAGTGCAGTCCGTCCGGCGAGATCTGTGCCTGGACGGACAGATCCGGGTGGTCGCCTTCGACCTGGACGAAGAAGACCGCCTCGCCGGCCCAACCCGCTTCGTAGGAGTGGGTGGTGTGGGCGGCGGTGATCGTGAGACGACGTTCGATTACGGAAGTAGCGAATGTGAGCACGAAGGACCTTTCCCAGTGGAACGACGGTTGGCCGGCAGCGGTCAGTCCGTGGAGTACACGACGGAATCGAGGAAGAGATTCACGGATCGGTCCGTGTCGGTCTCGACGAAGAAGATCGGGTTGATCAGGTTGGTGATGTTCTTGTACGGCTCGGTCAGCGTCGGTGACAGTCCACGCAGGTCGAACGTGCGGTCCATGCTCTGCATCTCGACGTACTCGCGCCGCTGGTAGTCGACGAGCAGCCGGAAATAGAGCCAGTTGAGCTTGTCTGGGCTCTCGTTGTACAGCAGGTCCTGCTCCCCGTCGGGCACCCACTGGAAGGCGTCGGCCGAGCCGTCGGGGTAGCGGCGGCCGTACCAGAGGTTGTCGATCCCGGGCCGCTGCCAGCCGTCCTCGCGGCCGTAGCACCAGTCCTTCTTCGTCACCCCGTCGGCCACCCGCCAGTACTGCCACTTCTTGGTGAGCGTGCCGTTGACCGAGTTCACGTACCGTACTCCCGGCATCCAGCGGTACTGCGCGTCCTGCAGGTCAAAGTAGAACCCGAACGCGCGGATGTCCTCCTCGCCGAAACCGAGCCGGTCCTGCTGCGGCGTGTACGCGTACCACGCCTCGATCTGGATGTACCGCATCGTCGGGTCGAAGTTCGACAGCCGCTTCAACGCGACACCCATGCTGCCGTTGGCCGGCTTCTCCTCGTACCGGTTGGCGACCGGCCTGGTGTTCAGTTTCAGCGAGTACGTGCCCTCCATCGACCCGTGCGTGGCGGCGAACCGCATCGGCGCCGCGCTGATCATCGACGGTGCCCAACTCGCCAGGTCCACTTCGGAGGGGTAATGCCGGTAGTCGTCGTTGACAAAGTTGGGCGTCAGGTCCAGCCACCCGTTGAAGCCCTTGTCGAAGTCGTCGTAGGTGACGATGTTGCGCAACGGCTTGAACTTCTCCAGGCCGCGCTCATAGTGAATGACCTTTTGCACCATGCCTCCGTGGCGATAGCGAATGTGCCGGATGGGGGTGTGAAGTTCTGCTACGTCCTGCCGGGCGGGTCGAGCCGGATCGAATCGACCTGGAACGTGTACGTGCCGTCGGGACCTGCACCGGCCGCGGCGAACTCGACGCGCACCGGCCGTTTCGCGCGGACGGTGATCAGTCCCAGGTCGGCGTCCAGGAAGGGGTTGCCGGATGAGGTGGTGACGACGCCGCCCCTGCGGCGACCGTCCACCGTGACGGCGACGTCGCCGCCGCCCGCTTCCTGCGGTGTGCGGAAGCGGCATCGCAGACGGCGGGGACCTGTCACGGCCGGCACGATCGTCACGGCGTACCCGTCACCGTGGGCCGCCGCCGGGATGTGGGCCACCGCGGAGCCGGCCGCGGCCGCGTCGAGGACCATCGGCGCCCGCGGGATCGACGTTTCGACGCGCAGTCCCTCCACCTGGTAGAGCCTGTGCGGCTCCGTCGGCCGGTGGTGGGCGCCGTCGCGGTCCTCGGTGAGCCAGGCCAGGTCGAACCGGGCGGCCACGACGTCCTGCGTCTCGACTCCGGTCGGCCCCAGCCTGCTGTAGAGGACGAGGAGTTCGCTGTCGCTCAGCCATACAAGGTCGGAATAGCCGGCCCGCGCACCGTCGACGACCCGGCCCCACGACCACGACTCGGCGCCGTCGTAGCTGATCCGCGCGTACAAGGTCTCCCGTGCGGTGCCGGCCACGGGACTGGTGTAGACGATGCGCTCGACGCCGCGCCGGTCGACCCGGGCGGCGAGGCCGGCCGCGATCCCCGCATGCGGGGCGATGTTCGTCTCGATGACGGCCTCGGTGAAGGTACGACCGCCGTCGCGGCTACGGGCCACGGCACGGCTGGTGTTGCTCACCCCGCCGGCCAGCCGGGAGTGCACCACCACCTCGCCCGTGGCGAGCTGCGCGATCCGCGCCTCGTCCAGGCCGAGCCCCGCAGGGTCCGGCACGACGCCGCCACCGGCCCAGCTCCGGCCGCCGTCGTCGCTGTAGATGACGCTCGCGCCGTAGTCGCGTTCGGCGGCAGGCAGGCTCAGCGTCCGCCGATGCCACACCTCGACCAGCAGCCGACCGCTGGCGAGCTGAATGCCGCGGCCCGGCCCGGGTAGGTGGAACGTCCATCCGCGCCCGTTCGCGGCGAACAGGTCCGTCACCTCGACCGGCTTGCTCCAGGTGCGGGCGTCGTCGGTCGAGGTGCGCCGAAAGACCCTCGAGGACTCGCCCTTTTCGTTGAGCGCGTAGAAGAGCGTGATGCGTCCGGTGCGCCGGTCGACCACGGGTGTGGGATTGGCCCAGGCGCCGCCGTCATGGTGTTCGAGGTACCGCGTCGGACCCCAGGTCCGACCGCCGTCGGTGCTGCGCCGCAGCACCAGGTCCTTCGGACCATCGTCGGCGCTGGAACCGAAGCGCGCCTCGCTGAAGGCCAGCACTGTGCCCTTCGGCGTCACGTCCACGGCGTGCACCCGGAAGTCGACCCATCCGTTCTCGCCACGGGACCACAGCGTCGTCGGATCCAGGATTCCTGCATCGGTGCGCCGGAGGCTCTCGCGGGCCGCCGACGGCGTCGCGGCCAGGACGGCGGTAGCCGCACCCAACCCGGCGGCGATCGCCTGTCGTCTGGTCAACCACGCCGGTGCCGTATCGCGTTCGATCATCTCGTCACTCCCGTCGAGGGCGGTGCCGACACCGAATCGCCCGGGACCTGGATACAGTCCAGGTAGATCTGCCGGTGCTGTCCGAGCTCGGTGTCGAGCAGTTCGAGCAGCAGGCGTACGGCTTCGCGGCCCATCTGTTCCCGAGGGATGCTGAACCGGGTCCAGTCGCGGGCGGTCGCGTGGACCAACGGCGGGTCACCGAGAAGGAAAACCGAGCAGTCCTGCGGAATGCTCGCGCCTGCTTCGGCGGCCGCCCGCTCCACGGCGAGGATTGCGCTGTCCTCTTCGCTGTGCTCTACCAGGACCGCCGTGATGCCCGCGGCAAGCCAATCTTCGAACCGGGCACGGGTGATGTCGGCGGGTTCCTCGTCCGGCGGATGGATCACGACGTCGTCACCCGGGATCCCGGCAGCGGCGAGCCCTGCCCAGAAACCCGCCTCGCGATCCCGCAACCATTCCTTGTCGTCGGTCGCCTTCAGGTACGCGAACCGGCGGTGTCCGAGGCGGACCAGGGACTGCACCGCTGCGCGTGTCGCACCGACGTAGTCGGCCGCCACATAGGACAGCTGTTGGCCGGGCACCTCGCGCCGACCGATGAAGACGAACGGGAAGTCCTCGCGCAGAAGCGCTGTCAGATCGTCGTGGTGGAGACGACGTCCGAGCAGAACGCAGCCGTCGGCCAACTTGAGCCGGTTGACCCCGCCGGCGTAGATGCGGCGATCACCGCCGGCGGTCGCTGAGCTGAACAGCAGGAGGTCGTAGCCGTACTCGGCGGTGGCCCCCTCGACGCCGAGCAGGAACGGGAAGTAGAAGTCCCGTTGGTCTACGGGGAAGACCGGCTCGAAGGTGAACACGCCGAGCAACCGGTTGCGGCCACCCTTGAGGCTTCTTGCCACGGGGTTCACCGCGTAGCCGAGCTCGGCCGCGGCCTCCAGCACGGCCCGCCGGGTCTGCTCGGCGACGTTCGCGCTCGCCGGCCCACCGCTGATCACCAGGGACACCGTCGCCTGGGACACGCCGAGGCGACGGGCGATGTCGACTTGGGTAGCTCGCCGACGTGGCGTCGTCATGTCGAGAACCTCTTTAATACGTATGAAGAAGATCGTCGCCGACGTTACGGAGAGATTTCTGCTCCGTCAAGAGGTCATGTCCGGCGCCGTCCGGTGCCGCTCGTGGGCGCGCTCCGCGACGCCGGGTACGGCACCGGGACGTCGGCAGCTGGCATCCTGAGCAGTACGGTCTGGGGACCCGACCGCGCGAGTACGGCGGGAAGGGGTGCTGCCGCCCGAGCGGCGCAGCATGTTGCCCGCCCTGCGCGGCGAGCGGCTACCGGAGGTGACCCTGTGCTGGGAACACCTCGGCAATGCCGAGGTACGCCGGGGGCGGTGGAGGCTGGTCCGCGAGCACCCCGGACCATGGGGCCTGTACGATGTCGCCGCCGACCGCTCCGAGTCGACCGATCTCGCTCAGCGTCGTCCCGGCCCTGTCGCTGAACTGGCTACCGAGTACCAGCACCGGGCACAGCGGGTCGGTGTCGTACCCCGCGACCAGACCCGCACGGCGGGTAGCGCACCAGCACCCCGCTGAGCAGGGAGCGGGCTTCCACCTGTGGCACGGTGGGAGAAACCACGGCGTGCGGTGGAGAGGGGAGGCGTGACCTTGAGTTCGTGCTGCGGACCGGGCAGAGATCCAGGGCATCCGACGATGGCGACGTTCGACTTCGACATCCCGCAACGGGACTCCGTCCGGGTGGCGAAGAGCATGATAGCGATCCCGGCCGGTTCGTTCTGGATGGGCGGCGACGACCAGGATGCAATTCCTGCGGACGGGGAAGGACCGGTGCGGGAGGTACACGTATCGGCCTTCCGTATCGACTCGAAGGCAGTGAGCAACGCAGCCTTCGCCGCGTTCGTGAAGGCCACCGGGTACGTGACGGAGGCCGAACGATTCGGCTGGTCGTTCGTGTTCCACCAGTTCGTGGGGGAGCGGGCGCGAGGTGCGGTGATGGATGCCCGGGTTCCGGACGCGCCATGGTGGCTGGGCGTGCAGGGGGCGGACTGGCGGCACCCGGAAGGTCCGGGTTCGCACGTGGGCGGACGCAGCAACCACCCGGTGGTGCACGTTTCCTGGGCCGACGCGACCGCGTACGCCGGCTGGGCCGGCAAGCGGCTGCCGACGGAGGCGGAATGGGAGAAGGCCGCCCGTGGTGGCCTGGTCCGCAAGCGGTTCCCCTGGGGGGACGAGTTCACCCCGCGCGGGCAGCACCGGTGCAACACGTGGCAGGGTCGATTCCCGACCAGGAACACCGGCGAGGACGGATACCTCGGGACGGCGCCGGTGGATGCCTACCGGCCGAACGGGTTCGGCCTCTACAACATGTCGGGCAACGTCTGGGAGTGGTGTGCGGACCGGTTCGACGCCGACTGGCACGTGGAGCCCTCGGACGCCACGCGGATCGATCCTCGGGGACCGTCCACGGGAAACAGCCGGGTGATGCGGGGCGGCTCCTACCTGTGCCACGTCTCCTACTGCAACCGGTACCGGGTTGCCGCGCGTACCCACAACACGCCGGACAGCGCAAGCGGTCATCTCGGCTTCCGCTGTGCCGTGGACGAGCCGGAGACGCGGCCCGCCGCGGCCTGAGTACCGGGATCGGCGGCGGCCGGTGAACCGTAGTTGGCGCCGCCCGGCTGCCTGTTCTTAACCCGCCCCATGTCCGGCGTGCGTGTCGGCGTGCGCCGGTCGCCACTGGGTATGCCTAACGTTCACACCCTGTGACAATCGATATTGGCGAGTACGACCGGGCCGGGCGAGGGCACCGGATGCCGCGGCGACGCCGTTGGCGGGTGGGACTGATCGTACTGCTGGGTGCGGCCGTGATCGGCCTGCCGGGGTACGCGACCGCGGCACCGAGCCCCGGCCCGGGCGGTGCGGGACTGGACGTCAGGGTCGAGGTCGTGCCCTCCGGCAGTCCGAGCCCCACGGTCGCTCCGAGCCCCACGGCGAGCCCCGGCCCGACGGGAACTCGCACCCCGCCCGGCGGATCCGGCGGAAACCTCCCGCGTACCGGTTGGTCGCTGGTGTCGTTGTTCGCGGGCGGCGCGTTCCTGTCGGCGCTCGGGATCGGGTTACGGTTCCTGGCCCGCCGCCGGGCGGTGGTCCCGTGAGCCGGAATTCCTCGGCCGGTCAAAGCAGCGGAATGAGCGGCAAGTCGGCTACTGGCGTTATCGAGCCAATGCAGAATACGTCCTATTTCGCGACTTCGAGTGAACTGATGTTTACCCTGTGCACGTCTGGCGTGAGCATTCGGCTCCGCAGTGCGTCATGGGTCATGCACAACATGATCGCGGTGGTTGCCCGATCGGGACCATTCAAATGGGCGTGTCAAGCCCCACGGGAGGATCCGGTGCACCAGCCGAGCTTCGTTTTCCTGGCCATGTCCGCAGGGTCGGGTACCCGGGTGGACGAGGCTGCCGAGGAGGTCATCTGGATGCTCGTCTCGCCCAACAACCGAAAGCTCGGTCGGGGCGAGGTGGGCTACCGGACGTACGTGGAATGTTGGGCGGCCGTCAAGCGGTTGCGCGAGCAGCATCATCGGGCCAGTGCGCTGGCCCTGACCGACGAGTTCACCGGCCAGTGGGCCTGGCGGCTGGACCTGGACGGCGAGACGGTCGCCATTTCCAGCCGGTCCTACCTGCGGGCCAGGGAATGCAACTACAACCTGGAACGATTTCTCGCCGCGATCCCGCTGGCCGAAATCGTGGAGGGCACCCGTCTGGTGCGCAAGGGGCGTCGCGTGGCGCCCCAGGGTGGCCAGCCGGCCGGACCCGCTGCGCCGCGCGCCGTCCCGCCCCGGGTGGACGACGGCCGGGGCGACCCGCGGCGGTCACCGGCGACCGATGTCGGCCGGCGGACCGGCACCGGGACGAGGGCCCAGCGATGGCCACGGTAGAGGTCCCCCGGACCACGATCCCGGGCTCTCCGGAGGGGGCTCCGGACCTGCCCCGCCGGGTGCGGGAGCGGCGCGGCGGCGGCGACCTGCTGTTCCGTGGTCTGGCTCGCGGTGGCGGCGTCGTCGTGCTCTGCGTCATGCTGCTCGTCGGCGGCTTCCTGCTGTATCGGGCGCAGGACGCGCTCGGGGTCGCCGGCTGGTCGTTCCTGACCACCCAGGAGTGGGACCCCGACGCGGGCGCCGGGCGTTTCGGGATCGCCGCCGTGCTGACGGGTACCGTGTTGATCGCCCTGGTGGCGATCGTGGTCGCGGTGCCGCTGGCCACAGGTGCGGCGCTCTATATCTCCGAGTACGCGCCGAGGCGGATCAGGCAGACCCTGATCAGCCTGGTCGACCTGATGGCAGCCGTACCGAGTGTCGTGTACGGGCTCTGGGGATTCTTCCTGCTCCAGGACAACGTGCTCGGATTGAGCAACTGGATCGCCACCTATTTCGGCTGGATCCCGATCTTCGACGTCAAGGACTCCGACCCGCGCGATCCACTCTCGACGATGACGGTCTACACCTCGTCGACATTTGTCGCCGGGCTGGTGGTGGGCATGATGATCACGCCTATCGTCTGCTCGATCATGCGGGAGGTCTTCGCCCAGGCGCCGGCCGGGGAACGGGAGGGCGCGTACGCGCTCGGTGCGACGAAGTGGGGAATGATCCGGGCCGTCGTACTCCCGTTCGGGCGCGGCGGCATGATCGGCGGCACCATGCTCGGGCTGGGCCGCGCGCTCGGCGAGACGATCGCCATCGTCATGATTATTTCTCCGGTCTTCCAGATCCAGCCACGCATCCTGGAGAACGGGGCCAGCTCGGTCGCGGCGTTGATCGCTCTTCGCTACGGCGACTCCACCGAGGCCGGCATCTCGGCTCTCTTCGCGGCCGGGCTGGCCCTGTTCGTGATGACCCTGATCGTGAACTTCCTCGCCTCGATGATCATCGCTCGCAGCCGGTCCGGCGCGGCGAGCGAGGTCTGAGGGGTGCCGACGATGAGCACCACGACGAGCAAGGTGCGCCGACGATGAGCCCGAAGCACGCGATCGACGAGCAGACGGATGCCCCGGCCGCAGCCGGCCCGGCGGTGCCGGACGAGACCGGGCCGGCGGCCGGGCACGAACCGCCGCGTCCGGCCGATCCGGCGGTACCGGCCGCGCGGGTGCGGTCGGAGCGGGGACGGACCACCACCCTTCCGGTACGCCCCGAGCAGCCGGACGCGGTCGAGGTGCGGCGGATCACCGCCACGATGCGGCGTACCGACGTTTTCGCGGCGGTCGGCGCGGCGGTCGCCGCGCTGAGCGTGACCACGCTGCTCTACACCCAACTCGCCCCGTTCGACGGCGTACTCGGCTTCGTCGTGATCGCCTACCTCGCCTTCCTCGGCTTCTACGGGCTGCTGGTGTCGCTGGACGAGGACGGTCCCGCCGTACGGGACCGGCTGGTCGGCGCCGTGGTGCACAGCCTCGGTTTCCTGGTCCTCGCCGTACTGGCGCTGGTGGTCCTCTACACCTTCGCCGAGGGCTGGCCGCCGCTGACGCACCTCAACTTCTTCACCGAGGACATGTCGATCACCGGCCCCCTCGAACCGCTCAGCCAGGGCGGCGCGCTGCACGCGATCGTCGGCACGCTGCAGCAGATCGCCCTGGCCCTGCTGTTCACCGTGCCGCTCGCGGTGATCTGCGCCGTCTTCCTCAGCGAGATCCCGGGACGGCTGAGCCGGCTGGTCCGGACGATCGCCGAGGCGATGACCGCACTGCCGTCCATCGTGGCCGGTCTGTTCGTCTACGCGACCCTGATCCTCGCACTCGGTTACCGCCACTCCAGCTTCGCCACGTCGCTGGCGATCAGCGTGATGATGCTGCCGATCATCATCCGCGCCGCCGACGTCGTGATCCGGCTGGTACCGGGAAACCTGCGGGAGGCCGCGCTGGCGCTGGGCGCCTCACAGTGGCGGACGGTCTGGCACGTGGTGCTCCCGACCGCCCGTTCCGGGCTGACCACGGCGGTGATCCTCGGTACCGCGCGGGGGATCGGCGAGACGTCTCCGGTGCTGCTGACCGCCGGCGGCGCCACCAGCGTCAACCTGAACCCGTTCGACGGCTGGAACAACTCGTTGCCGCTGGTCACCTACTCGCTCACCCGTTCGCCGGAGGAGAGCTTCATCGTCCGGGGCTTCGGCACCGCCGCGACCCTGATGATGCTGGTGCTGCTGCTCTTCGTCCTGGCCCGGCTGGTCGGCGGGCGCGGCCCGGGACAGCTGAGTCGGGGTCAACTGCGACGCCGGGCCCGGGAGTCGGCCCGGGACGCGACGCGGTACGCCCGCCGCGCCGGTTACCCGGTGGCACCCGCTCCGGCGCCGCGCCCTGCGACGGCCCCTCCTGCGCCGACCGGTGCCGACCAGCACGGTGTGCACGCTGTTTCCCCACCCGAGAAGGAGAACCGCGATGGCTGAGACCGCTACCCGGACGCGCCGGGGGGTGGCCCGGCTGCTCACGCTCGCCCTGGTCGCGGCATCGGTGCTGCTGGGCGTGCCGGCCGCCGCCGCCCCTCGGCTCGTCTCGATCACCGGCTCCGGCTCGACCTGGAGCCAGAACGCGCTCGACCAGTGGCGGGCCGATGTCCGGCAGAACAACATCACCGTGCACTACAGCGGCGTCGGCTCGACGGCCGGCCGCAACGCCTTCGCCCAGGGCACGGTCGACTTCGCGGTCTCCGAGATCGAGTTCGGCGCGGAGGCGAACGAGGCCGTTCCGCGCCGGAAGTTCGCGTACATGCCGATCGTGGCCGGGGGAACCTCCTTCATGTACAACCTGAAGATCGGTGGCCGGCGGGTGACGAACCTGCGGCTCTCCGGCGACGTGATCGCCAAGATCTTCACCGGGTCGATCGATATGTGGAACGACGCCGCGATCCGGGCGGACAATCCCGGGCTCAACATGCCGGCCCGGCGGATCGTCCCGGTGGTCCGCTCCGACGGCTCCGGCACCACCGCCCAGTTCGTCAAGTGGATGAACAACCAGTACCCGTCGATCTGGCGCCCCTGGTGCCGGGACAAGGGCCGGACCGAGGCGCAGTGCAACGTGCTGTCGTTCTACCCGCCCGGGTTCACCGCACAGGCCGGGTCGAGCCAGATCGCCGGATACGTCGCGGGCAGCAACGCCGAGGGCGCCATCACCTACGTCGAGTACTCGTACGCCAAGGAGAACGGTTTTCCGGTGGTCAAGGTGCTCAACAAGGCCGGCTACTACGTTGAGCCGACGGCCAACAGCGTCGCGGTGGCGCTGACCAAGGCGCAGATCGAGACGGGCAACCCGAACGCTCAGAACTACCTCACGCAGAAACTGGAGGGCGTCTACAACGACCGGGACCGGCGTACGTATCCGCTCTCCTCGTACTCGTACATGGTCATCCCGCTCGCGCACGAGAACGGGGTCACCGAGGACAAGGCGTACACGCTCGGGCGGTTCGCCTACTACTTCCTCTGCCAGGGCCAGCAGAAGGTCGACCTGCTCGGCTACTCCCCGCTGCCGATCAACCTGGTGGAGGCGGGCTTCAACCAGGTGAAGCGGATCCCCGGAGTGGTGCAGGAGGCCCGGCCGATCCGTAGCTGCAACAACCCGACGTTCTCCACCGACGGCACCAACACCCTCGCCCGGACCGCCCAGAACCCGCCGGAGTGCGACAGGAAGGGCAACGGTCAGCAGTGCACCGCCGGTACCGGTGGTGCCGCCGGCACCCCCACCGGGAACAGCAACCCCAGCGGTGGCGGTAACCCGACCACCGGCAACCCCGGCGGCCCGGGCAACCCCGGTGGCGCCGGACCGAATGCCACGGCCGGCCCGACGGCCAGCCAGTCGGCCGGACCGGGACTGGTCGACCCGGCCACGGGTGAGGTGATCGGCACCGGCGACGGTGGCGGGGGTCAGCAGTTCGTCGCGGGGGTACCGGTCTCGCTGGACGGCGAGGGCGGATGGCGACTGCGGCACACCATGATGGTGCTCGCCGGGGTCGTACTGCTCGCCCTGGTGATCGGGCCACCGTTGATCTTCCGGCGGACCGGGGCCACCGGTGCCGGCGCCGTGGGGCGGGACCGGTGAGGCGCCGGCCCGGTCGCCCGTCGCTGCGGCGGCGCTGGGCGGCGGCGGTGGCGGCGGCACTGATCGCGCCGACGGCGCTGCTCGCCGTCGGCGGGCTGGACACCCGGGAGGCGGCGTTGGCCGCCGTACCCGAAGACCGGCTCACCGAGTCGGCCGTGACCCAGAGCGGCCGACGCGGCCAGCACGAGGACTTCTCCGACCTGCGGGTCACCGTCTCACAGACCCGGAACCTCGTCACCCAGGGCATCGAGATCACCTGGACCGGCGGCAGGGCGACCGCACCGGAGAGCGCCTACGGCACCAGCTACCTACAGATCATGCAGTGCTGGGGGCCCGATCCCGACGCCGCCGACTTCCGCGAGACCTGCCAGTTCGGCGGCCTGACGGCCAAGGGGGAGGTCAGCGAGGAACTCGAACTCCAGGTGGGCGTCTCCGCCTCCAGCCGATCCGTCGACTTCAACCTGGACGCCAGCGGAAACCCGGCCGGTCGGGACCCGGCCGAACGCCTGCCGGCCGACGCGCAGGTCATCCCGTTCCGTTCCTCCGACGGCCAACGTACCCGCATGAAGGACTTCCCGCCGGAAGGCGCACCGGACGACGGCGTCCCCGACATCGAGGACTTCTTCCGACGTGACGAGACCAACGAGGTGGTGGCCGCCCGGACCAGCTCGGACGGTACCGGCCGGGTCATCTTCGAGGTCCAGCGCGGGTCCGACGCCAAGGGACTCAACTGCGGCGAGGTCGTCGCCGGGGCTCCCACCGGCCGGCGCTGCTGGCTCGTGGTCGTACCTCGCGGCGAGCGGGATTTCCACGGCAACGTCTACCAGAGCACGAGGCGGGCGAGCGGCTCGCCGCTGCTGCCCAGCTATTTCGCCAACCGGATCGTGTTCCCGCTGGACTTCGAGCCGGTCCGCCCACCGTGCCCGCTCGGCGGCCAGGTCTTCGACACCGTCGGCTCCGAGCTGGTGGCGCCGGCCACGGTGAGCTGGCAGGCCAGTCTCTGTACGGGCGGCCGGGCGGCGTTCTCGCACACGGTCACCACGGAGACGACCGCGGACGCGGCCGTCCTCTCCCCGGGCCCCGAGGGCCGAGGGGTCGCCTACGTCGACAGGCCGGTGGTCCGCGAGGAGACCGATCCGATGGTCGTGCACGCCCCGATCACCGTGAACGCGGCGGTGGTCGCCTTCCAGATCGAGGCCCGGACGTCGAAGTCGGAGGTCCCGGGCTCGAAACCGGAGGCGCAGCGGATCAACGGCCAGCCGCTGCCGGAACTGAAACTCACCCCGCGGCTGTTGGCCAAGCTGCTGACCCAGTCGTACCTGCAGGACGTACCCAATCCGAGCGAGACTCCGGACCTCGCCGGGAATCCGCGGTCCATCCGGGTCGACCAGGAGTTCGTCAGGCTGAATCCGGTGTTCGACAGCTTCTTCCCGACGTCGCGCCACTATCCGATCCAGTTGCCCGACGGTGAGTCGGTGCTGGCCCACCGGGTGTGGCAGTGGATCCTGGCGGACGAGGCGGCCCGCAGGTGGCTCTCCAGGGTCCCCGACGAGAACGGAATGCGGGTCAACCCGGCCTACGCACCGCTGGTGTTCGGTGACGGGCAGGGCCTGCCGCGCTTTCCGAAGGAAGACCCGAGCTGCCGCACCGGGGAGCCCACGAACGGCGTACCGAAGTTCCCGTACTGCATGCCGGGCTTCGCCCCCTGGGCGGAGAGCCTGGAGGTCGCCGCGCGGCAGACGCTGCGCAGCGACGCCCGGCAGCGGATCGTCTGGGACGAGACCGCCGGCGGCGTCGACCCGGCGAATCCCCAGGCGCGGTTGGGCGACTACAAGGCGGCACCGCCGCCGCTACCGGGCCGGAAGTTCGGGCTCGGGATCACCGATGCGGCGTCGGCGGCCCGGTACGGGCTGGCCACCGCGAGCCTGTGCGACGCCGAGGGCGCCAACTGCGTCAAGGCGGACACCGCCGGCCTGCTGGCCGGGGTCGGCGCGATGGAACCCGGCCCGGTCGACGGGGTGTTGCAGCCCGACCCGAGCCGGTCCGCGCCCGGCGCGTACCCGCTGACCATGCTGACCTACGCCGCGGCCAACCTCGACCGGGCGGAGCCGGCCCGTCGCGAGTACGCCCGGCTGCTGCGCTACATCGCCACGGACGGGCAGACGGTCGGGTCCAAGCCCGGACAGCTCCCGCCCGGCTACGCGCCCCTGCCGCAGCCGCTGCGGGACCAGACCCTCGCGGTGGCCACCGAACTGGCCCGGACCACGTCTCCCTCGCCCACGCCGACCGTCCCCGCCCCGGCGTCCGGGCCGGATCCGGCACCCCCGCCCCCGGCCCCGTCCACGCCGGCGGGCGGGGTGACACCGAGCCTCGGTGCGACCCCGACGGCCACCCGGACATCTCCGGTCGTCGCCGCACCGGTCGCCGCGACGACGCCGACTCCCGGCGAGCCGGTCGGATGGATGCGGTTCCTGTTGCTCGGTGTCCTCGGGGTCGGGATGGCGAGCGGCATCTCCGGTCCGATCATGTTGATGCTCGGCTATCGCCGTCCGGCCGCGACCGGCACCGGGACGGGATGAATTCCGCGCGCACCGGTCGCCGCCTCGAACCATTCTCAACCTGAACCGCACGGCCTGCGCGACCCGACATCCACCTGCGGCCACGACGGACCGCAAGGGGAGGGGTGAAAGTGTTCCAATATATATGGCGGGCGATTCATTCGGCCTACATGTTGGCGAAATACAGCGCACTGAAGTGAACTCAGCGAGCTTCGGGTAGGTATTTGTATTCGAAGTGGGTCAGGTGCAGGGCTGCGGCGACGATGTCGCCGATGCGGCGTGGACTCGCGGTGGTGTGCCGCAGGGTCTTCCAACGGCCGATCAGGAGCCCGGGCATCGCGTCGGAGGTCCATACCGGCAGCCCGTCCGGACGCATGACCGCTTGGACGTTCGCGCCGAAGTCGCGGTGCCTTTCCGGAGTACCAGGCGTCGATCGTTTCCCGCTTCACGCTCAACGTGGTCCCGGCGAGCCGGTCGCAGTCGAGCAGCTTGCCGTCCAGGATCACGTGGGACCAGCCGTCGTCGGCGACCCGGCGCAGCGCCTCGTGCAGGTCACCCGCCCTCGAGGCGAGGACGGTGACGCCCTCGGCCAGGTACCGGTAGGCGGTCGCCCGGGAGGCGCCGGACCCCGCGCCGAGCAGTGTCACGTCCTCGCCCCTGCGGAACCACACCAACACCAGTAGCGCCTGGTGGAAGCAGGTCAGCGCGCGGGTTCCGGGTCGGGTCCCGCGAACACGGCGTTCGGCCGCGAGGAGGCGGCCGAGGTGCTGCACGAGTTCCCTTGGGACATCGATGGTGGCACGATAAGCAATCACGTGGAGCCCTCTCGAAGACCGATTCCGTCGCAAGAACCTGTCTATCGATGGCTCCACGCCTATATCCAGCGCAGACCGACTTGACCTGTTATGCCCGTGTCGGACAGATCCCACCCACACCGCTCGCTGAGATCACTTCACTGAACGTTCCCCCGACGCCGGTATCGCGGCCCCGCTCCGGGGACTGATGCTCCATTCGGCTCACTCGGAAAGAGCAATGAGTCGGACCTCTTTTTTGAGGAAAGGGAGAACAATGCAGGTGAGGATAATCGCTGCGGCGGTGGGCGCGGCCCTCGTCGCCGCTGTCGCTGTCGCGGCGGGGGGCGGCCCGGCCGGAGCCGACCCCGACCCCGTGACCGACTACCGGACGCTGGCCGGGGTCGGTTCGGACACCACCCAGGACGTGCTCAACGGGCTCGGCGAGGCGATCACCGTTGGCGGCCAGAAGGTGATCGCCTCCTGGGACGCGCGTGGCACCGCGACCGTCCAGACCAAGGCGACGGCCTGCGAGCTGGCCCGGCCGAACGGCTCGTCCGCGGGCCGGACCGCGCTGCGGGACTCCAAGCTGCCCGGTAGCCCCACCGCCGGCTGCGTCGACTTCGCCCGGTCGTCCAGCGGTACCACCAACGTCCCGTCCGGTACCGGGACCTGGGTCCCGTTCGGAGTGGACGCGGTCACCTTCGCGATCAACCGGAACAGCGATCTGCCGATCAACATGTCGGTGGCGCTGCTGCAGAACATCTACAAGTGCGTGATCAACCACATCGGTGGCATCCCGATCCAGCCGCTGCTGCTCCAGGCCGGCTCCGGCACCCGGCAGTTCTGGAACGGGCAGATGTCCATCACCGACCAGGAGATCGCCCTCGGCGACTACCCGTGCCTGGTGCCGGCGTCGCCGACGGTTCCGGACGGGACCGGCCTGCCGGAGGTGCAGGAGCACGACGCCCGGGTGCTGGAGGGGCACACCGACTACCTCATGCCGTACTCGATCGCCCAGCACATCGCCCAGGGCAACAGCCTGGCGGGGGTCGAGGACCGGCGGGGCCCGTCGGAACTCGGCCGGGTCAACACCGTGTCGCCGTACGCGGCCGGGACGAGCCCGCCGAACGAGGTACTGAACGTCGGCTTCCCGCTGCGGCGTACGGTGTACAACATCGTCCCGACCGCCGACCTGAGCAACGGCGTGATCGACCAGGTCTTCACTGGTTCGGACTCGCTGATCTGCCAGCAGGGCGCCCTCATCCAGCGGTACGGCTTCGGGGTCGCCGCCGACTGCGGTTCCGTCGTGCTGCGCGGCAACCTCTGACCGTCCTCCGCTGAACTCTTTTCGCTCGATCTGTTCGTGCTCGCGGCCGACTCTCGTCGGTCGCGGGCACGACCAACCGCTTCATCTGGCCTTCATGTGGGCGAAGGATTGGGCACAGAACGTTTTCTAAATACCGGTGTCGGGCGTACGCGAATCAGGGGAATGCTGATTGCGGCCCATTCATATAGGGGAATGGGTCGACCTCCGGTCTCTCTGGCGAAAGGGAGAACAATGCAGGTTAAGTCCCTAGGAAAGGCGGTGGGGGCGGTGCTCGCGGCCGCGCTCGCCGTCACGGCGGTGGCCAGCCCGGCCTCCGCCGACCCGTTCACCGGGTTCCCCCCGTTCCCGACCGACGCCGCCTCCTACCGGACCCTGGCGGGCACCGGGTCGGACACCACCCAGGACGTGCTGAACGGCCTGGGTGCGGCGATCGGCGGCGGCACCGTACTCGCGTCGTGGGACGCGCGCGGCACCTCACCGATCAAGACCAAGGTCGACAACTGCGTGTTCCAGCGGCCGAACGGCTCGACGGAGGGCAACCGCTCGCTCTGGGCCTCGAAGGTGCAGGCCCCGGCGGCGAGCACGATCGAGGACTGCGTCGACTTCGCCCGTTCCTCCAGCGGTACGACCCTGGTCGCGGGTGGCAACGGGACCTGGATCCCGTTCGCTCTGGACGCGGTGACGTACGCGATCAACGAGAACAGTGACCTGCCGACCAACATGTCCCTGTCGCTGCTCCAGAACATCTACAAGTGCGTCACCGAGACGGTCGGCTCGTTCCCGGTCCAGCCGCTGCTGATCCAGCCCGGATCCGGCACCCGGCAGTTCTGGAACCAGCAGATGGGCATCACCGACGCCGAGATCAGCGCCGGTGACTACCCCTGCCTGGTACCGCCGTCGGCGACGGTGCCGGACGGCACCGGGGTCCCGCCGGTGCAGGAGCACGACGGCCGGGAACTCGTCGGTCACAACGACTACGTCATGCCGTTCTCGATCGCCCAGCACATTGCCCAGGGCAACGCCCTGCCGGGCGTCGAGGACCGGCGGGGCCCGTCGCTGCTCGGCAGCATCAACACGGTGTCGCCGTACGCGGCCGGCAGCAACCCGCCGAACGAGGTGCTGAACCCCACCTTCCCGCTCAACCGGCGGGTGTACAACATCGTCGCCTCCAGCGAACTGACCGAGGAGTGGATCGATCGGGTCTTCACCGCCGGCGGGTCGTTCGGCTCGCTGCTCTGCGACCAGAGCGGAGTCATCACCACCTACGGCTTCGCGACCATCGGCGACTGCGGGTCCACCACGCTGACCGGCAACCTGAACACCGCCGGCTGGCCGCCGGCCTGACACCCGGGACGTAACTCCCGGGAGCGCCTCACGGACCGCACTCGTGGCCGGCGTTCCGCGCCGGTCGCGAGTGCGGCGTCGAACGGATGGACGACGACATCCATCCGACAGCGTCCGCCGGCCGACTGGCGGTTCGCGTGTTCCGCCGGGCGTGGGTCCTGCTTCGGTTCATCTGGCCTTCATGATGGCGAAGCATTGCGCACGAAACGTTCGCGAGGCGCGGGTGTCGACGTACCCGGCGGGCAGGGAATGCTGATCGCGGTCCGTTCCGCACATGCCGGGCGGGCCGAAACGGCAGTTTGCTCCAGCCGTCTCCACATGATGCGAACCACAGGTCAGGGCAGCACACCTCGACGGAGTTCGGTCGGACCACCGGACCGGACTCGGCGTTCTTCCCACGTTGCGTACCACCACCACGGCGGCCTTCCCGCCGTCGACCCGAAGCCCCGGGGCGCGATTCCCGGGAACGGTAAACCGCGAAACCGCACCGAGAGGAAGTGCTTCGTGAGCAAGGCCAAGTCTCTGTTCGTCCGGACGGCGGTAGCGCTGTCGACCGCCGCGATCGCGACGCTGGCGCTGGTCGGCCCGGCCGGCCCCGCGCAGGCGGAAAGCCCGGTTCTCGGCACCGTCGCGCTGACGCCCACCGGCGGCGGCGTGCACGACAACCCGTTCGTGACGGCGGCCACCACCTCGGCGGCCTGCCCGACCGGCTTCGGCGAGAACGCCGCGCTGAAGGTCGGTCCGCTCGGTGGCCCGTACAGCCCGCTCGCCCGCATCGGCGGACTCGCCAACTACGACCAGGCGCCGTTCACCCTCGCGGCGAACCGTTCCCTCGCCACCGCCCTCGGCGCAGCTCCGGCGGACGGCACCTACGAGGTGGCCGTCTCCTGTTCCGGTACGACCGGGTCCGCCCCGAAGGACTTCTCGACCCTGATCACGGTCACCGGGGACACCTGGGCAGTGAAGGACGCGGTGGTCACCACCACCAGGCTGACCGCCAAGCCTGGCCTGTTCGCCTTCGAGGGCCAGCGGGTGACGTTGACCGCCACGGTGCGGCGCAACGTCGCCGGCAGCGTCGAGTTCTTCGCCGGCTCCACCAGCGTCGGCACGGCGCCGCTCACCGACGGCAAAGCGGTCCTCGCCACCACCACCCTGCCGACCGGCCTGCTCCAGCTCAGGGCCACCTTCACCCCGGAGGACCCGCGGCTGTTCGGGGCCTCGACGTCGCAGATCTGCTACCTGGTGATCGGTTGATCCCACACGCCCGAGGCGCACCCGGGTGGCCGGCCCGCCCGGTTGGGCGGGCCGCCCCCCCCCCCCCCCGCCGGGTACACCAAAACGGACCGACGGGTGTCACCCCCCCACCCCGCGGGCGGGGCCGCCCCGGCTCGACGGTCGTCGCGGTCGCGCTGCTCTCCTGCGCCGGCACGATCGCCGCGGCACTGGTCGGGCTCACCTCACCCGTCCAGGCGGCACCCTCGCTCGGCACCCTCGCCATCGACCCGACCAGCGGCAACGTGACCGACGGCTCGGCCCAGGCACCCGCGTTCACCGCGCGTACCTCGGCGGGCTGCCCGGCCGGCTGGGGGGCCCAGGCGCAGATAAGGATCGGCCCGGCCGGTCAGCCGGGACGACCGGTGGGCGGCACCCTCGACCGGATCGCCAGCGCCACCGGCTACGACGCCGGCCCCTTCACCCTCGGCACCAACCGGTCGATCAGCAGAGCGCTGGACCCGACTCCCGATGACGGAGTCCACCCGGCGCCGGCGGACGGCGACTACCGGATCACCATCGAGTGCCTGACCGATCTGGCCGAAGCGCACGAACACTGGTTCCAGACCGTGGTCACGATCAGCGGCTCGACCTGGCAGGTCAAACAGACGCCGAGCGGTTCAGCTACCCCGACCGGTTCCGCCACACCGACCCCGACGGTGACCCCGACGGCGAGCCAGAGCCCGACCGGCAGCCCCACGCCCACCTCGACCGAGACGGCAAGCCCGACGCCGACCGAGACGGGCAGCCCGAGCCCCACCCCGACCGAGACGGGCAGCCCGAGCCCGGCTCCGACCCAGGGAGGGGGCGGCGGCAACCTGGCGCTGACCGGCGCTTCGCTGCCGACCCTGCTCACCGGTGGATTCGTCCTCGTCCTCACCGGCGTGGCCGCGATGCTGCTCGGCCGACGCCGCGACACCCAGGCATAGCCGGATCCTCCGGGCGGGCCGCCGGACCGACCCGCGCCGGTGCGGGAAACCCGGCCCGATCCCGGACAGGCGGACGTGACAACACCGGTCGCCCGCCGCCGCAAGGGCGGCCGGCCCGTCCGCCCAGGGCAGGAGAGAGGAAGACATGCCCGTACTCGGATCACCGAACCCCTTGCAACCCCCGCCGCGCGGCGGGTACGCCTCCACTCCCGCCAGCGGCCAGGACGGACCGCACGGGGAGGTCGACAAGGATTCACTGAGGTGGCGAGGAGCGGCGCTGCTGCTCCCGGCAGTTATGGCGGCCGCGGCCGGGTTGTCGGCACAGTCGCCGGGCGCGGCGGCCGTGCCGGCCCGGCGCGCGGCTCTCGGCACGCTCACCATCACGCCCACCAGTGGAACCGTCGGCGGCAACCCGATGCTCGTCTCGGCGATCACCTCGGCACCCTGCCCGGCCCGGTACGGCTCCGCGGCGCTGCTGCGGGTCGGCCCGGTCGGCGGCCCGTACAGCAACATCGCCCGGCCGGGCGGGGCGGGCAGCTACGACACGGCACCGGTCAGCATGCACCCGAACCGGTCCATGGCCACGTCACAGGGGAGACCACCCGGCGACGGCGAGTACGTGATCGTCGTCGAGTGCGTCAGCGACACCCTGGGTACCCACCCCGACCGGTTCGAGGCGCGGATCGTGGTCAGCGGCGATACCTGGCGGGTCAGGAGCGGCACCGGCGGCCGGGCCACACCGACGGCCAGCGCGGCACCGGAGACCACCACCGGTCCGCCGTCCGGCCCCAGCCCTGGCGCGACCCCGACGGCCCCCTCCGCGCCGACCGGTGCCGCCGGGAAACCGACCATCACGGCCACCCCGGACGGCACCTCAGCCGACCTGGCCTCCCGGCCGGACGAGGGCGGCTCACCACTGCCCTGGGCTCTCGGTGGGGTCGCCCTGCTGGCCTGTGCGGCCGCGGTACCGCTGATCCGCCGGCGAGGGAGCAGGCAGCCGTGACCGCGACCGTCGACCCGCCGACCGTGCCACCGGTCGGCCGCCATCAGGGACCACCGGCCGCGCCACCCCGGCCGGCACCCGCCCCCGCTGCCGGCGGCGCACCGGCCAGCCCCGTGGGTCCACCGACCCGGGCCACCCCGACCCGGGCGTCCCGGTCCGTCGAGATCCCGGCGGTACGCGTCACCGGCACCGTACTGACGCTGCTCGGCGTGCTGCTGCTGGCCTTCGTCGTACACCTGACGCTGATCTCCCAGCTCCGGTACGAGCGGGCCCAGCAGACGGCGTACGCCGACTTCCGCAAGGATCTGGCCGAGGGAGTCGCGCCGGTCGGCCAGACCGATCTCGACGGCGAACTGCTCCGCCCCGGTACGTCGGTCGCGGTGCTCCGGATTCCCGTGCTCGGCACCCGGCAGGTGGTCTTCGAGGGAACCACCGGAGCCGTGCTGCAGAACGGTCCCGGGCACCGCCGCGACACGGTGCTGCCCGGCCAGCCCGGGACCAGCGTCGTGCTGGGCCGGCACGCCGGGTACGGCGGCCCGTTCGCCGGGCTGTCGCTGCTGACCCCCGGCGACGAGATCGTCGTGGTGACCGGGCAGGGCGAGCACCGGTACCAGGTCACCGGTCTGCGCCGGCCGGGCGACCCGCTGCCGCCCCGGCTGGCCGACGGGGCGGGCCGGCTCACCCTGGCCACCGCGGACGGCCGGCCGTACCTGCCGGACAACGTCCTGTACGCCGACGCCGACCTGGTCTCGCCGGCCCAACCGTCCCCACAGCGGCGCTTCGGAGCGCAGTCCCTGACGGCGGCCGAGCAGGCGATGGCCGGGGATCCCGCCGCCTGGGTGCCGCTGGTGTTGTGGGGCCAGGCACTGCTGATCGCCGCCTACGCGGTGAGCTGGGCCTGGGCCCGCTGGGGCGGCTGGCAGGCGTGGGTGTCGGGGATGCCGCCGCTCGCCGTCCTGGGCCTCACCGTGGCGGATCAGGCCGTCCGACTCCTGCCCAACCTCTACTGACGACGGAGCCGAGATGAGCCTCGACAGTACGTCCCTGATGCCCCCCGCGCCGGCCGGACCGCACAACGGTCTGGCGGCCCTGGAAGCCCGGTCGATTTCCGCGTGGTTCGGCCAGCACAAGGTGCTCGACCGGGTGTCGCTCCGCATGGCCGCCGGTGAGGTGACCGCCCTGATCGGTCCGTCGGGCTGTGGCAAGTCCACGTTCCTGCGGATCCTCAACCGGATGCACGAGCTGATCCCCGGTGCCTCGCTGGCCGGCGAGGTGTTGCTCGACGGCCAGGACCTGTACGCACCGGTCCGCCGGATCACCGACGCCCGCCGGCAGGTCGGAATGGTCTTCCAGAAGCCCAACCCGTTCCCGACGATGTCGATCTACGACAACGTCGTCGCGGGCCTGAAGCTCACCGGTACCCGGATGGGCCACAACGACCGGGACGTCCTGGTCGAGGAGTGCCTGGCCAAGGCCGGGCTCTGGAAGGAGGTACGGGACCGGCTCCGCTCCCCGGGCGGCGCTCTCTCCGGCGGGCAGCAGCAACGGCTCTGCATCGCGCGCTCGCTGGCGGTCCGGCCGCGGGTGCTGCTGATGGACGAACCCTGCTCGGCGCTCGACCCGACCTCGACCCGGCGCATCGAGGAGACCATCGCCGAACTGGTGGCCGAGGTGACGATCGTCATCGTCACACACAACATGCAGCAGGCGGCACGGGTCTCCAACCAGTGCGCGTTCTTCCTCGCCGAGCACGGTACGCCCGGCGCCATCGTCGAACACGGTCCGACCGAGGTGATGTTCGACAGTCCACAGGACTCTCGTACCTACGACTACGTGCACGGACGGTTCGGATAGGCCGTCGCGCCGACCGGTCGGTCGCGTCCACCGGGTCGGCGATGGCTACGAAAAGGTGAACCCCCTGCTGGTGCCGCCTTTGACATCTGCCATTCACGCGGTGGATCAACCCGATTCCTCGCGCTGTCGGTCCCGCGTCAGTTCGGCCGTAACCCGCAATTCGCCTGCTCCATGTCCGGCCTTGGCGTTGGCCTGCACGACGGGTCACGGCCCGTGTGCAGCCTGATCGAGGTCGCGGCAGGTGACCGCTCCCGACGTGGGAGAGCCGCCGTACCGCACTCCTGGCAAAAGGACGTGATTCATGAAGGCAACAAAGGCCCTGCTCGGCCGGGCGGCCGCCCTGGCCGGCGCGGTCGCGCTGACCGCGGTCGGCCTGGTCGGCGTCGCGGCGCCGGCCCAGGCCGCCGCGGCGGGCACCCTCACCCTCAACCCGACCAGTGGCACCGTCACTGACAACCCGATGTTGACCCAGGCCACCACCTCGGCGGCCTGCCCCACCGGATTCGGCGACCAGGCCGCGCTACGGGTCGGCCCCGTCGGCGGTCAGGTGGCCAACCTCAACCGGATCGCCAGCGACACCGGCTACGACACGGCTCCGTTCACCCTCGGCGCGAACCGGTCGATGGCCACCGCGTTGGCCGGCACGCCGACGAACGGCGACTACGTCGTCGTCGTCGAGTGCCTCAGCGAACTCAACGGTGTACACCCGGACCGATTCGAGACCGTCATCACGGTCAACGGCGGCAACTGGCGGGTCAAGGGCGCCGTCGACCCGGCCGTGCCGACCACCACCGCGCTGGGCGCCAGCCCGGCCGGCCCGGTCGAGGCCGGCACCGCCGTGACCCTCACCGCCACCGTGGACCCGGCCGCCGCGGCCGGTACGGTCGCCTTCCGCAACGGCAGCACCTCGCTGGGCACCGCGCCGGTGTCGGGGGGTACCGCCCGGATCACCACCTCCGCCCTGCCGGTGGGGAACAACGCGTTGACCGCCCAGTTCACCCCGGCGGACCCGGCGGCGTACCAGCCGTCGACCTCCGGCGAGCTGAAGGTCCAGGTGACCGCCCCGGGCGCGGTCGACAAGGAGCAGCGGATCACGGCCGAGATCGTCGGCGGTGGGCTCTCGCTGGAGGTGGCGGGCAGCGACGTCGCCCTCTCCGGTGGCGTCGTGGGCGGTACGGCCAGCGGCACGCTGAACACGGCGACGGTGTCCGACCTGCGTGGCACCGGCGCCGGCTGGAACCTGACCGGCCAGGTGGACGACTTCGTCGGCCCGGCCGCCGCCACGATCGACGGCAACCAGCTCGGCTGGACGCCGGAGGCCAGCAAGCTCAGCGGTAGCGGCACCGCGACCGCAGGCGCCGCCGCGACGCCGGGCTCCGGCCTCGGGGAGGCCAAGACGCTGTGCCGGGCCAACGAGGGCAGCAGCGCCGGCACCTTCGAGTGCGGCGCCGGTCTGAGCCTCGGCATCCCGGACACCACCACGCCGGGCAGCTACGCCGGCACCCTCACCCTGACGCTGGTCTGACCCGCCGGAGTCCGACCGGCCAGACGCCCCACGCGGCGGGGG